>NZ_JAOCLC010000042.1:0-43726 GCF_029845105.1 Stenotrophomonas sp. GD03654
GTTCATGTTCAACGAGACACCGACGGTGCGCGGTTCGTTGTAGACCGCGGCCATGTAGTTCTCGATCACACCCTTGAGGTTCTTCTCGTTGGTGATGTTGCGCGCGAACAGCGCCACCTCGTAGGCACCGTAGTTGCCCGAGTAGCCGATCTTCAGGCCACCCTCGAAGTCACCCTTGGAGTTGAACTCCTTGCTGTCGTACAGCACGAAGCTGGTGTAACCCTGCTTGTTCCAGTCGGTGGAGACGAACATGGTGCCGGCGTCGCTGACCGGGAAGTCGTAGCGGGCGGCCAGGTTGACGTTGTACTTCGGCGCGTTCGGCAGCGGGTTGCCGTCGATCTGCGCGAAGGTGTTGGCACCGACCTTGATGGTCGGGTCGCCGACGGTGCAGACCACCTGGCCATTGAGGCCGCAGACCTGCGCGTAGACGCGCTTGTCCTTGATCTCGCTGTGCAGCAAGCTCAGGCCGGCGCTCAGCGTCAGGTTCGGGATCGGGCGCAGCTCCATGTCCGCTTCGAAACCGTAGGCCTTGGCCTTGTCGGCGTTGAACAGCACGCCGTTGCCGTCCGAATCGTTGCCGTTGAGCTGGATGTCGTTGACAGTGTAGGTGAACGCGGTGGCGTTCAGGCGCAGGCGGTTGTCCCACAGGCTGCTCTTCACACCCGCTTCCCAGGACAGGATCGTCTCGGAATCGGCGGTGGTGAAATCGGCATTGAACACCGCCGAACGACCTTGGATGGTCGGGCCACGGAAGCCGCGCGCGACCTTGGCGTAGACGCTCACATCCGGCGTGATCTGATACATCGCGCTCAGATCCCAGCTCGGGGTGGTGTCGGACATCTTGACGTCGGTGCGGCCCTTGTAGGTGACCACGCCGGCGGCAGTGTCAGCCGTCTTCAGCAGGCGGGTGTGCTTCTCGTCCTTGGTCTGGCGCAGGCCGGCGGTGACGGTGAACTTGTCGGTGAAGGCGTAGCTCAGCTGGCCGAATCCGGCCCACGAGGTGTTCTTGTTGCGCAGGCGCACCCAGTTGTTCGGGTTGCGGGCCGCGCCCTGCAGGAACCACGCACGCTGGTAGAAGTCGGTGGTGTCGCTGCCGTTGAAGTAGAACGCACCGGCCTGCCACTGCAGGGCGCTGTCGTCATGGCTGGCCAGGCGGAATTCCTGGGTCCACTGGTCCAGATCACGGATGCGGCCCATCGACTGGCCATAGCCGTTCGGCACGCCGTTGACCGGGAAGTTCACCGCGGCACCGCCGTCGGTGTCGCCGCGGCTGTAGCCGGAGGTGGTTTCGTAGGCGGTGATCGAGGTGAAGTCGATCGCGCCGAAGTCGTAACGCGCCTTCACCGAACCGCCGTAGGTCTTGTAGGCCTGCGGATTGTTGTCAGCTTCGTCGTAGGCGACCTGGTCGCGCGGCACGTCGGTCTTGTTCGAGCCATTGGTCAGCGCGCCGCGCAGGAACAGGGTGGAGGTGCCTTCGTAGTCACGGGCGTGGGCCGAGGCCAGGATCGAGAACTGGTCGCTCGGGGTCAGCAGCAGCTGGGCGCGCACGTTGCGGTCATCGAAGCCGCCCATGGCGTTCTTCTTCGGGCTGACCGTGCCGTCGGCGCTCGGGCCGCGGTAGGTGTTGTCAACGTAGTCGTCGCGGTGCTGGTACAGGGCCGACACGCGGAACGAGGCGATGTCGTTGATCGGGCCGCCGAAGCCGCCGTCGATCGACACGCTGTTGTAGGTCGCATAGCTGGCGCTGACGCGGCCGGTGTAGTCCTGGGTCGGCTTCAACGTGTCGAACTTGATGATGCCGGCGGTGGTGTTGCGGCCGAACAGCGAACCCTGCGGGCCGCGCAGCACTTCCACCTGGTCCACGTCATAGACCGGGTTGGACTTCAGCACCACGTGTTCCAGCACCACGTCGTCCTGGATGATCGACACCGGCTGCGAGGCACCCAGGTAGAAGTCGATGTTGCCCAGGCCACGGATGTAGAAGCGCGGGAAGATGCGGCCGGTGGTGGTTTCCGCATACAGGCTCGGTACGCGGCCGGACAGCGCCAGCAGGGTGTCGTCGCCGCCGGCGGTGAAGTCGCGCATGCGCTCGCCCTGCACCACGCCCACCGAGACCGGCACTTCCTGCAGGTTCTGCTCGCGGTGTTCGGCGGTCACGGTGATCGTGTCCAGCCCGGTCGGGGTCGGCGCGCTGTCCTGCGCGGCGGCACCGAAGCTGCCGACCAGAGCCAGGCCGGCACAGGCCAGGGCCAGCGGATGGCGGCGGAAGGAAACGAAGGAAGACGACATACCCGACAGACGGCGGGAATCGGAATGGGAGGGCATGAAATGCTCTGAGGAGGCGTCCGTGCGGCCTGCGCGAGCCGGGCGGCAAAAGGGAGGAGAACTGCGCAAGCCGCCATTATCCCCCAAATTGTTACGATTTCGTTGCGCGACCTCCAAGCCCGGCGAAACCAGCGGTTTCGGCACAGTCGCCGGGCATTCCGCACGCCCTGAAGGCTTGACTCAGGGCAGCGGCCCCAACGCCACATCGACCATCGCCAGCAGGCGCTCGCGGCTGATGCCGTCGCGGGCCTGCACCGAGATGCCGTGCAGCACCGTGGCGAAGTGATCGCCCAGCGCCTGCACCGCCACATCGTCGGCCAGCTGCCCTTCGGCCTGCGCCTGCTGCAGCCTCGCGATGATCGCGGCCGTGCGCTGGCGACGATGGCTGGCCAACCAGTCCCGCACGCCCTCGCCATCGGGCGAGACGCTGCTGGCCGAGGACACCACCAGGCAGCCGTGCGGCCGCCCACGCCGGGTGTAGGTCAGCACGGCTTCGCGCAGCATGGAGCCGATCGCCTCACGCAGCGTGGCCTGCTCCAGCGCGCGCGGCGCGAAGCCGCCCTCGCCTTCCTCGTACAGCGCGACGGCTTCGCGGAACAACTGCTCCTTGCTGCCGAACGCGGCGTAGATGCGTGCGGAGGCGATGCCCAGTGCTTCGACCAGTGCCGACATCGACGTGCCTTCATAGCCGTGCTGCCAGAACAGCAGCATCGCCTTGCGCAATGCCTGGTCCCTGTCGAATTCGCGCGGTCGCCCTGCCATCTGCCTGCCTGCTCCAGTGAGGCGCGCAGTGTAACGCGGGTGTTGACCATCGCGAGGGTCGCGCCTATTCTTTGTCGATCGACAAATAATTGGAGCAACACATGCAGACCCTCAAGGGCCCCAGCCTGCACCTGGCGCAGTTCGCCGGCGAACAGGCCCCGTTCAACTCACTTGCCGGCATCGCCGAGTGGGCCGCCGGCCACGGTTTCAAGGCACTGCAGATTCCCGCCTGGGATGCACGCCTGTTCGACCTGGCCACTGCCGCCGACAGCCAGGATTACTGCGACGAGATCCGTGGCACGCTCGCCGAACACGGCCTGCAGGTCAGTGAGCTGACAACCCACATCCTTGGCCAGTTGGTGGCCGTACATCCTGCCTACGACGAGCTCTGCAATGGCTTCGCCCCCGAAGCACTGCGCGGCAACCCGAAGGCGCGCAGCGAATGGGCGCAGCAGCAGCTGCACCTGGCCGCCCGCGCGTCACGCCGTCTCGGCCTGCAGGACATGGGCACCTTCTCCGGCTCGTTCGCCTGGCCGTATCTGTTCCCGTTCCCGCAGCGCCCGCCGGGCCTGATCGATGCCGCCTTCGACGAACTGGCACGACGCTGGCGGCCGATCCTCGACACCTGCGAGGACAACGGCATCAATCTCTGCTACGAGATCCATCCCAGCGAAGACCTGCATGACGGCACAAGCTTCGAGCGCTTCTTCGAGCGCGTCGGTCAGCACCAGCGCTGCCGCATCCTGTTCGATCCCAGCCACTTCGTGCTGCAGCAGCTGGACTACCTGGAGTACCTGGACATCTACCACCCGCTGATCCGCATGTTCCACGTCAAGGATGCGGAGTTCCGCCCCAGCGGCCGCCAAGGCATCTATGGCGGGTATGCCGACTGGACCGAACGTGCAGGTCGCTTCCGCTCGCTGGGCGATGGCCAGGTCGACTTCAAGTCGATCTTCTCCAAGCTGGCCCAGTACGACTACCAGGGCTGGGCGACGCTGGAATGGGAGTGCTGCCTGAAGGACCAGGAAGCAGGCGCGCGCGAAGGCGCCGCATTCATCCGCGACCACATCATTCCGGTCACCGACAAGATCTTCGACGACTTCGCCGGTGCACCGATCAGCACCGCGCAGATGCAGCAGATGCTCGGCATTGCCTGAGCCCCAACGGAGCACGCCCCCCATGACCACTTCCCTTTCCGCTGGCGCTGCCGGCGACGCTTCCCTGCGCCACCATTACCTGCGCATCACCTGCGCATCGACGGCCAGCGCGTGCATTGCGTATCCGCCGGCCACGGTGAGCCGGTACTGCTGATTCCCGGTTGGCCGCAGACCTGGTACGCCTGGCGGCACGTGCTGCACGCTCTGGCCCAGGCCGGCTTCGAAGCAATTGCCGTGGATCCGCCGGGCATCGGCGAATCCGATCGCCCCATTCACGGCTACGACACTGGCAGCGCCGCCGCCGTCCTGCACCAGACCATGCAGGCGCTGGGCCACGACCGTTACCAGGTGGTCGGCCATGACATCGGCATGTGGATTGCCTATGCGCTGGCCAGCGACCAGCCGCAGGCCGTGCGCCAGCTGGCCGTCACCGAAGCGGTGATTCCCGGGCTGGCGCCCGAGCCGGGCATCTTCGCCGCACCGGCTGACAACATCTTCCTCTGGCACTTCATGTTCAACCAGGTGGCCGATCTGCCCGAGGCGCTCATCAGCGGTCGCGAGCGCGCCTACCTGGAATTCATGTTCGATCGCTGGTCGTACCGGCGCGATGCAGTGGCCGCCGATACCTACATCGCGGCCTACAGCCGCCCCGGCGCGCTGCGCGCAGGCTTCGCCTGGTACCGCGCGATTCCGGAAACCATCCGCCAGAACAAGCTGCGCGCGCAGCGCCGGCTGCCGATGCCGGTGCTGGCGATCGGCGCCGAACACGCCACCGGCGACGCGCCGATGCTGACCCTGCAGCCACATGCCGATGACGTGCGCGGCAGCATCGTGCCGGGCTGCGGCCACTTCATCATGGAAGAAGCGCCGCAGGCATTTCTTGCACAGCTGCTGCCGTTCCTGCAGGAGGCACACCATGCAGCTTGAACCGGCGCTGCAGCAGTTCGTCGACGTCGTGGCGTCGCAGCCATTGCCCGACGACCTGCGGGAACTGCGTGCGATCAGCGAGGGTGCGCTGCCGACGCTGCAGGGGGCGCCGCAGCCGGTTGCACGCGTGATCGAGCACACGGTGATCGCACGCGACGGGCATGCATTGGAAGTCCGCCTTTACACACCGGAAGGGCTGCCCGATGGACCGGCGCCGGCCCTGCTGTTCGCCCACGGCGGCGGCTGGTTCCAGTGTTCGCTGGCGGTCTACGACGGTCCCTGCCGCGCCTTGGCCAATGCCGGCGGCTGCGTGATTGTCGCCGTGGGCTACCGGCTGGCGCCGGAACACCCGTTCCCGGTTCCACTGCATGACGTAGCCGACGCCTGGCAGTGGCTGCAGGACAACGCCGAGCGCCTTGGCCTGGACCCACAGCGGCTGGCGATCGGTGGCGACAGCGCCGGTGGCAACCTCGCCACCGCCTGCTGCCTGCTGCTGCGCGAACGGGGGCTGCCACAACCATGCCACCAACTGCTGCTGTACCCGGCGCTGGATGCCGGCATGGGCAGCGATTCCTACCGCGAGTACGCCAGTGGCTACTACCTCAGCGCCGAACTGATGCGGCGCTGCTGGAAGGGCTATCTTGGTGATCTGCATCCGCCGCTGGCACTGGCCTCGCCCGCCCACGCAACCGACCTGCGGGGACTGGCGCCGGCCTCCGTGCTCAGCTGTGAGTACGACCCACTGCGTGACGAGGCCGAGCAGTATGCGCGGCGGCTGCAGGCGGCAGGTATCGGCTGCACGCTCGAGCGGTTGCCCGGAATGATCCACGCCTGCATCCATCTGCAGGGAGTGACTGTTTCTACCGGCGTAGCGGTACAGCGCGCGGGGGATCTGCTGCGCCAGGCCCTGACCTGACGCGGCCGGGACGGTGGCAGATCCACGCCAGCCGCCGTCCCGGCCCGGCGCTTGGCAAGGCCGGCAGGCAGCGCTACACTGAAAGCCTGCCGTGGGGCCATAGCTCAGCTGGGAGAGCGCGTCGTTCGCAATGACGAGGTCAGGAGTTCGATCCTCCTTGGCTCCACCACTATCCAGAAGAACCCGTAGATCCCTGCGATCTGCGGGTTTTTCTTTTCAGCGTCCGCAACTCAGGCCGGCTCCTGGTCACCGTCCTTGCGCCGCGGGCTGCGCGAGTGCGCATCGCGCACCTGTTGATCACGCTGCCCGGGCCGCTGCTTGGCCACATCGTCCTGCTTCCTGTCCTGGCGGCTTTCCTGCACGCCTTGCTTCGGGTCCTGATCCTTGTCTCGCTCGTTCATCGAAATCTCCACGCCGGCGGCGGGCCTGCGTTGCCCACCACGCTAGAGGTTGCCGGGTAAGCCGCAGGTCAGTCCCGTGCCAACGCCATGTGCAGGCACTGGCTTGCCGCCGCGGCCCCCGCGCAGCCAGAATCCGAGGCACCACGCCCACCGGTATGCCATGCCCTCTCCTGCCCAGCACGCAGCGCACGCGTTGCCGATGCTCCTCGATGCGACCGACGGCAGCATCCAGCTCGGCAATCTGCCGACGCTGATCGGCCCCACCCTGTCCCGGGATGAAGCGAGCGTCGCCTTCGCCGCGCTGGTGCGAGGGGAGCGCGATGTCGGCACCGGCTATCACTGGCTCAGCCTGCACCGGCTCAGCCTGGGCGGCGCGCCCGCTGGCATCAGCCTGTGCTTCCACAGGCAACAGCTCGACATGGTGGCAATGGGTGTCAGTCTGCCTGGTGCGCCGCTGGAAGACGGCTGGCCGACCCAGGCCGCGATCGATGCCGAAGTCGCTTTCATGCGCCGCATCTTGGCTACGGCACTGGGGCGCAAACTGACCGGCGGCCTCGCCCGCTTCGACTGGGGCGAAGCCTGGGCCCGTTTCGATCCGAAAGGCTTCATGGCCAGCAGCGGCATCCGCTACGCGCCACGCTCGTGAGCCCGCTCAGGTACGGGTGATCGACATCCCGCCCTCCACGCGCATCGCGGTGCCGGTAACGAAACTGCTTTCGTCGCTGGCCAGGAACAGCGCCGCGTTGGCGATCTCCTCTGGCTCGGCCATGCGCTTGAGCGCGTGCAGCGAGCGCACGAAGTCGCGGGCATCGCCGGTCGGTGCCGCCTGCCGGCCCATCTCGGTATCGGTGCCACCAGGCAGCAGCACGTTGCTGCGCACGCCGTGCGCGCCGTATTCGGCAGCGATCACCTGGCTCAGGCCGATCAGCCCGGCCTTGCTTGACGCATAGGCCGCCATGCCCGGGAATCCCACGGTGTGGCCGACGAAGGTGCCGACGAACACCAGCGAGCCGCCACCGCGCGCCAGCAGTGCCGGCAACTGCGCACGTGCGGCATGGAAGGCCGCATCCAGATTGGTCGCCATCACCTCGCGCCAGGCGTCCACCGGGAACTCCGCCGCCGGCACGCCCGGGCCGAGCATGCCGGCATTGTTGAGGGCGATGTCCAGGCCGCCGAATGACCGCTGGGCCAGATCGACCAGCGCCTGCGCCGTGCCCGGATCGGCCACGTCAGCGGCATGCACCACGGCTTCGCCACCGGCGGCGCGAATCCGCTCGGCCAGCGCCTGCAGCGGCTCCGGTCGCCGTGCGTTGAGCACCAGCCTTGCCCCTTCGGCAGCAAAGCGCAGGGCGCTGGCGCGGCCAATGCCAGCGCTGGCACCGGTGATGAGAGCGATCTTGTTGTTCAGGCGCATGGTCGTGGTGCCGGTTGTGAAGTGGCCGCCACGATGCCGCGCCTTCGGCCTGCCAACACTCCGTTTCCGGGCCTGGCCCGTCGGTGCAGGAAACGGAGTTTCCGCAGCACCGGCGCGTGCCAGAATCCGGCCATGGACAGTACCGCCACCACGGCCCTCGATGCACGCGTCGAACGGGTCTGCCGCCACCTGCAGACCAGCCTCGACGAACCCTCACTGCAGGAACTGGCCGACATCGCCGGCTGCAGCCCGACCCGGCTGCACCGCCTGTTCAAACAGGCCACCGGGCTGACCCCGAAGCAATACGCCGCCGCGCTGCGCGCCGACCGCCTGCGCACCGGGCTGGAACAGCAGGAACGCATCACCGACGCCTTCCACGATGCTGGCTTCGGTTCCAGCGGACGCTTCTACGAGAACGCACCGAAGTTGCTGGGCATGACGCCCAAGCAATGGCGTGCAGGTGGTCGCGGCGAAGTCATCCACTTCGCGCTTGCCGAAAGTTCACTGGGCAGCGTGCTGGTGGCCAGCAGCGGGACCGGCGTGGTCGCGATCCTGCTCGGCGACGATCCGGAGACGCTGCTGCAGTCATTGCAGCAACGCTTCCGCCAGGCCGAACTGGTCGGTGCCGACCAGGGCTATGAGCAACTGGTGGCGCAGGTCGTGGGCCTGGTCGAGGATCCTTCGCGGGGCGCCACGCTGCCACTGGACATCCGCGGCACCGCATTCCAGCAACGGGTGTGGCAGGCACTGCAGCAGATTCCGCGCGGGCAGACCGCGTCGTATGCGGATGTCGCCGCGCGTATCGGTGCGCCGCGCTCGAGCCGTGCGGTGGCACGTGCCTGCGCGAGCAATCCGTTGGCGGTAGCAGTCCCCTGCCACCGCGTGGTGCGCCGCGACGGCGACCTGTCCGGCTATGCGTGGGGCGTAGCGCGCAAGCGCGAACTTCTGCGCCGGGAAAAGGCCTCGACTGCCTGAAGTAGGTGCCGACCTTGGTCGGCACGCTCAGCTTCCGGTAGGTGCCGACCTTGGTCGGCGCACCCACCAAGCCCTCAATCCAGCTTCACCACCAGCTTGCCGAAGTTGCGCCCCTGCAACAGCCCGAAGAACGCCTCCGGCGCATTCTCCAGCCCTTCCACCACATCCTCGCGGTACTGGATGCGGCCGTCGCGCAGCCACTGCGGCATCTCGCGCTCGAAGTCCGGCCACAGGTGGATGAAGTCGTGCACGATGAAACCACGCACGGTCAGGCGCTGGCGCAGGATCTGGCTGAACAGTGCGGGCAACCGGTCCGGGCCGGGCTGCTCGACGCCCCGCTCGTTGTAGGTGGCGATGGTGCCGCACACCGGAATGCGGGCGAAGTCGTTGAGCAGCGGCAGCACAGCATCCAGCACATGGCCGCCCACGTTCTCGAAATACACGTCGATACCCGCGGGCACCGCCGCGCGCAGCTGCACGACGAAATCAGCGGCGCGATGATCCAGCGCCACGTCCACCCCCAGTGTCTGCAGATAGGCGCGCTTGGCTTCGCCACCGGCGATGGCGACCACGCGCGCGCCCTGCAGCTTGGCCAGCTGGGCTACGGTCGCGCCCACCGGCCCGGTCGCGGCGGCGACCACCAGCGTCTCGCCCGGCTTCAAACGGGCGATTTCATGCAGGCTGGAATAGGCGGTGAAGCCGGGCATGCCATACACGCCCAGCGCGGTACTCAGCGGCAGTCCGGAGGGGTCCAGGCGGCGCCCCAATGCCTTGGCCGGCAGCACCGCGTGGGTCTGCCAGCCACCCGGCGCCAGCACCAGCTCACCTGCGGCTACGCCCTCGGCGTTGGATTGCAGCACCTCGGCCACGGTCTGCCCTTCCATCACCGCGCCCACCGCCACCGGCGGGGCGTACGACGGGCCCTCGTCCATGCGCCCACGCATGTACGGGTCCAGCGACAGATACCGGTTGCGCAGCAGCACCTCGCCATCGGCCAGTGCCGGCAACGCTGCCTGTTCCAAGCGGAAGTTGGCCGCACTCGGCGCCCCCTGCGGACGCGACGCCAGCACGATACGGGAGGTGGTGGAGGAATCGGACATGGCCAGGTCTCTGCTGTTGCCAGCATCGGGAAAGGACTGCCGACACTACGCTGCGGCGATCCCCGATGGCGGCCACGAAAACAGCGTTCCATTGCCCGGACCCGCGCTTGTCCGGCGCAGCCCTTGCCCCTGCAGCTTTGGCGATTGCGGCGACCTGCTGATTTCCACCGCAGACCATGATCGATTGGCCCCGCCCCACGACGGAGGATCAAGCACTTGCGAGCGCGCAGACGGCAATGTGAAGAAATCTTGGCAAAACGCTTGCCGAAGGCAGCCGACCTCCGTAATATACGCGTCCTTGGCAGCGACCTCGCTGCAACGAAACATGTGGCCGAGTAGCTCAGTTGGTAGAGCAGGGGATTGAAAATCCCCGTGTCGGCGGTTCGATTCCGTCTTCGGCCACCACTTTCGAAGGCCTGCAGAAATGCGGGTCTTTTTTTTCCGGAAACCGGGTTTGATCACGGTTGCCACACAATTTGGCCGAGTAGCTCAGTTGGTAGAGCAGGGGATTGAAAATCCCCGTGTCGGCGGTTCGATTCCGTCTTCGGCCACCATCTTCAGAGACCTGCAGAAATGCAGGTCTTTTTTTGTTCGCGCTCCGCGCAAGCGGCAGCCACACCGCCCGGTTGACGAAACATTTACACCGGCATGCGCGGCGGCACCTACGCTCCAGACTCCTGCCTGGAGCCTGCCGATGCCTCTGCGCCCCGCCCTGCTCGCCTGCCTGCTGCTGGCCGCCCTGCCGGTGATCGCCGCCGAGCCGGTGCGCGCGGTCGATGCGCTGGACATCGATCGCTACGCCGGCCAGTGGCACGAGATCGCGCATCTTCCGGTGTCGTTCCAGAAGCAGTGCGTTGGCGAAATCACCGCCAACTACGGGCTGCGCCGCGATGGCCGCATCAGTGTCACCAACGCCTGCCGCAACGGCGACGGAGAACGTGTGGTTGCTGAAGGCGTAGCACGCCCGGTTGCCGGTCATCCCGGCCAACTGCAGGTGCGCTTCGTGCCGGACTGGCTGAGCTGGGTGCCGCTGGTCTGGGCCGACTACTGGGTGCTGGCACTGGACCCGGACTATCAGTGGGCGTTGATCGGCGAACCCGATCGAAAGTACCTGTGGATTCTTTCGCGCGTGCCGGAAATGGATCGCGCCCGATTCGAACAGCTGAAAGAAAAAGCCGAAGCCATGGGCTACGACCTCAAGCCGTTGCGCCTGATGGCCCCGCTGCGCGACACGCCCGCCAACTGAACCGCCCCGCATCCGGCGCACCACGCGCGCGCCATCCGGCGCCGCGCACGCCCGGCCGCCATCTTCACGCGCTACCCTCTGCGACGGGTCGCCACACGCGATCCAAACGTCCATACGCCGTAGTATGCTTATCCAACGCACCCCTCCAGAGGACCTGCGCCCATGCTCCACCGTTTCCGTATCGCCTTGATCGTCCTGTGCACCCTCGCCCTTGTTGCCTGCAACAACGGCATCGTCAAGCGTGTTTCGGAACCGGCGGCCAGCCTGCAACAGCTGACCGTGCGCGCCGACGGCAACTGGACCGTGGCCCTGCGCCTGCAGAACTTCAGCTCGATGCCGATGACCTTCGATGACGTCGCGCTGGCGCTGACTGTCGGCGACAGCGAAGCCGGCACCCTGCAGGCCAAGCCCGGTATCTCCATCGGCGGCACCTCGGCCGACGTCATCAATGTCGAACTCGTGCCCAGCTCGGCCGCACGCCTGGTGGTGGCCGACGCGCTGGCCGGCAACCGCACCCTGGCCTACGGCCTGAAGGGAACGGTGGCGGCCACGCCGCAGGAAAAGAAGCAGCGCAGCTTCGACATCAGCAGCCGCAGCACCCTCAACCAGGCCCCGGGCCTGCCCGGCGTGCTGCGCTGACCCCTCTTTCCGCGGCGGCGCCCGGCGCCGCTCTCCCCTGCCCTGATCAAATCGAGACGTACCGATGAGCAGCTACACCGCCCCGCTTTCCGACCTCCGTTTCGCCCTGCACGACGTGCTCAAGGTCGAACCCCTGTTCGCCCGCCTGGGCTTCACCGACGCCACCGCCGATGTGGTCGATGCCGTGCTGGAAGAAGCCGGCCGCTTCAGCGCCACCGTGCTGGCCCCGCTCAACAGCGTCGGCGACGAGATCGGCTGCGTGCTCGACCAGGCCACCGGTGAAGTGACCACCCCGCCCGGCTTCAAGCAGGCCTACGACCAGTTCGTCGATGGTGGCTGGACCGGCCTGACCGCCTCGCCAGAGCTGGGCGGCCAGGGCCTGCCGCACACCCTGGGCGTGCCGCTCAACGAAATGATCAACGCCGCCAACCTGGCCTGGGGCAACTTCCCGCTGCTGTCGCACGGCGCCATCGAAGCACTGAAGCAGCACGGCGAGGCCTGGCAGCACGACGCCTTCCTCAAGCCGCTGATCGAAGGCCGCTGGACCGGCACGATGTGCCTGACCGAACCGCACTGCGGCACCGACCTGGGCCTGCTCAAGACCAAGGCCGAGCCGAACGCCGATGGCAGCTACTCGATCACCGGCACCAAGATCTTCATCACCGCCGGCGAGCACGACCTGACCGGCAACATCGTGCACCTGGTGCTGGCCAAGCTGCCCGACGCCCCTGCGGGCGCCAAGGGCATCTCGCTGTTCGTCACCCCCAAGTTCAAGGTCGACCGCGAAGGCAACGTCGGCGAGCGCAACGCACTGCGCTGCGGCTCGATCGAGCACAAGATGGGCATCAAGGGGTCGGTCACCTGCGTGATGAACTTCGATGGCGCGCAGGGTTACCTGGTTGGCCAGCCGCACAAGGGCCTGCAGGCCATGTTCACCATGATGAACACCGCGCGCCTGGGTGTCGGCCTGCAGGGCATTGGCCTCTCCGAGCGTGCCTACCAGAACGCGCTGAAGTACAGCCGTGAGCGCCTGCAGTCGCGCGCCCTCAGCGGCGCCAAGTTCCCGGACAAGCCGGCTGACCCGATTCTGGTCCACCCGGACGTGCGTCGCATGCTGCTGACGGTGAAGTCGCTGGTCGAAGGCAGCCGCCTGCTGGCCCTGCACGCCGCCACCCTGATCGACGTTGCCCATCACGCCGAGGATGCCGCCGAGCGCGAGCGCGCCGACACTCTGGTGAGCTTCCTGACCCCGATCTCCAAGGCCTGCCAGACTGAATGGGGCATCGAGAACACCTACAACGCCCTGCAGTGCTTCGGTGGCCACGGCTATATCCGCGAACACGGCATGGAACAGCTGGCCCGCGACGCGCGCATCACTACGCTGTATGAAGGCACCACCGGCATCCAGGCGCTGGACCTGATCGGCCGCAAGACCGCGTCCAGCCAAGGCGCCGGCCTGAAGCTGATGCTGGCCGAGATCGAAGCCTTCGCCAAGGAACACGAGGGCAACGAAGCGCTGGCCGAGTTCATCGGCCCGCTGCGCGCCAAGGCCGCCGAATGGGGCAAGCTGACCATGGACGTGCTGCAGCGCGCGGCCGGCAATCCGGACGAACTGGGCGCAGCCAGCTACGACTACCTGTTCTATTCGGGCTACGTGGTACTGGCCTACTGGTGGGCCCGCAGCGTGGCCGCCGCCGACGCCAGCGCGCACGGCGCCGCCTTCGCCCAGGGCAAGCGCGAAACCGCTCGCTTCTACTTCGCCCGCGTGCTGCCGCGCACCCTCAGCCATGCCGCCGCCATCCAGGCCGGCGCCGCCCCGCTGATGGCGATGGACGACGAGCGCTTCGGCGCCTGAGCCGGGCTGCCGCCCGGCACCCGCAGAAGCCGAAGCTGGAGCAACAGCAGCAGCAGGCTTCCTGAGGGATGGCAGGGTGGGTCCAATTGCGGGGGACGGCGCAAGTACGTCCCTGTAGCCTCGGTCGCGCCATCCATGGCGCTCACGCCCCCGCAACCGGACCCACCCCGCCCTCGACAGATTTGTGCTGCTGGTAGGTGTCGACCTTGGTCGACACGGCAGATCCACGCCATGCGTGGATGGAAACCCCCGAAATCCCTCTGGAGAAGAGCCCCCTTTTGTTAAAGGGGGCGCGCCGACAGGCGCGGGGATTAGGAGGAATGCGTGGACCTGAATCATTGCGATTTGGCATCGCCCTCGGGGCGATACCCAAATCGCAATGATTCAGGTATAAGCTGTTCTCCCGATGGAGACAGACACTACACGCTTGGGTCTGATCGAAGCCGGAGCTCCGTTTTCTGCTCCGGGCGCCGAAGCATCGCCCAACGCCACGACGCTGCATCGCCCCGGCTCGGTCCGGCTGCTCTCGCTTGATGCCCACGGGCGCGTACTGGACTGGATCACCTGGCAGGACGCGGCGTGCCTCTACGCCCGCGAAGCCGTCGCCTGGACGCTCGGCGATCCCTGCCTGCACATCCACGGCGGCACCAACCGCTTCAGTGGCCTGCAGAGCGGGATGGACCTGCACCCGATCATCGCCGCCCGCGGCCACGCCCGCTCCCGCGCGATCGACCCGACGCCGAACCTGACCAACCCGGCCCTGTTCGCCCGCGACGCCCATCTATGCATGTACTGCGGCCAGCAGTTCAACCGCCCTACGCTCACCCGCGACCACGTCATGCCACTGTCCAAGGGCGGCCTGGACTGCTGGGAAAACGTGGTCACCGCCTGCTTCCACTGCAACTCGCGCAAGAGCGACCGCACCCCGCAGCAGGCCGGAATGCCGCTGCTGGCGGTGCCTTACCGGCCCAGCTGGATCGAACACCTGATCCTGTCCAACCGCAACATTCTGGCCGACCAGATGGCCTTCCTGAAGGCGCAATTGCCGAAGCGTTCAAAACTGAGCACCTGAATCGCTGAAAATGCAACCCTCACCGTCCTGTCACGGGCGGCGGCGTTTGCTTGCCCCACCCCCGTTTGAGGGCGAAAATGGGCGTTCAGAACAAGTGCGAACATGATGATCGACTCTGCCCGCTATCCCCGCCTCGCGCGCATCCAGACACCGGATGACCTGCGCACGTTCGACGAATCCGAATTGAGGGCGGTCGCCGACGAACTGCGCGCCTACCTCATCGAATCGGTGGGCAAGAGCGGCGGCCACTTCGCCGCCGGCCTGGGCGTGATCGAACTCACCGTGGCCCTGCACTACCTGTACCAGACCCCGCAGGACCAGCTGGTCTGGGACGTCGGTCACCAGACCTACCCGCACAAGATCCTGACCGGTCGCCGCGACGAGATCCACACCGTCAAGCAGAAGGACGGCGTAGCGCCGTTCCCGAAGCGTGAAGAGAGCGAGTACGACACCTTCGGCGTCGGCCATTCGTCGACCTCGATCTCGGCCGCACTCGGCATGGCCATCGCCCGCCAGTCCGAAGGCGACAACCGCCAGGTCGTTGCGGTGATCGGTGACGGTGCAATGACCGCCGGCATGGCCTTCGAAGCGCTGATGCACGCCGGCGGCATGGAACCCGAGCCGAACCTGCTGGTGATCCTCAACGACAACAACATGTCGATCTCCGAGGCGGTCGGCGGCCTGACCAAGATGCTCGGCCGTGCCACCGGCAGCCGCACGCTCAATGCACTGCGCGAAGGCGGCAAGAAGATCCTCGGCGACAAGAAGAACAACCCCGCGCGCTTCGTGAAGCGCTGGGAAGAACACTGGAAGGGCATGTTCGTGCCCTCCACCATGTTCGAGGAAATGGGCTTCCACTACACCGGCCCGATCGACGGCCACGACATGCCCGCCCTGCTGTCCACGCTGAAGACGCTGCGCGCCTCCAAGGGCCCGAAGCTGCTGCACGTGATGACCACCAAGGGCAAGGGCTATGAGCCGGCCGAGGGCGACCAGATCGGTTACCACGCCGTCGGTCCGTTCGATCCGGACAAGGGCCTGGTGGCCAAGGCCGGTGCCAAGAAGCCAACCTACACCGATGTGTTCAGCGACTGGCTGTGCGATGCCGCCGCCGCCGAGCCGCGCCTGTACGGCATCACCCCGGCGATGCGCGAAGGCTCCGGCCTGGTGCGTTTCAGCAAGGAATACCCGCAGCGCTATTTCGACGTAGCGATCGCCGAGCAGCACGCGGTCACCCTCGCCGCCGGCATGGCGACCCAGGGTGGCAAGCCAGTGGTGGCGATCTACTCCACCTTCCTGCAGCGCGCGTACGACCAGTTGGTGCACGACGTGGCCATCCAGGACCTGGACGTGCTGTTCGCCATCGACCGCGCCGGTGTGGTCGGCCCGGACGGTGCGACCCACGCCGGCAACCTCGACCTGAGTTTCCTGCGCTGCGTGCCGAACATGGTGGTGATGGCGCCATCCAATGAAGCCGAGTGCCGCCAGATGCTCAGCACCGGCCTGCAGCACCCGGGCCCGGCCGCCGTGCGCTATCCGCGCGGCACCGGCACCGGCGTGGCTGCCGGCACCGATCTGTCCACCCTGCCGATCGGCAAGGGCGAGCTGCGTCTGCAGGGCAGTCGCATCGCCCTGCTCGCCTTCGGCAGCACCGTGGCCGCCGCCGAACAGGTCGGCCGCGAACTGGGCCTGAGCGTGGTCAACATGCGTTTCATCAAGCCGCTGGACCGCGAGCTGGTGCTGGCTGTCGCCGCCCAGCACGAGGGGCTGGTGACGATCGAAGACAACGTGGTGGCCGGTGGCGCCGGCTCCGGCGTCGGTGAGCTGCTCAATGCCGAAGGCGTGCTGCGCCCGATCCTGCACCTGGGCCTGCCCGACAGCTACCAGCACCACGCCAGCCGCGAGGACCTGCTGGCCGAAGCCGGCATCGACGCCGCAGGCATCCGCGCGGCGGTACTCAAGCGCTGGCCACAGCTGGGCGCAGGAACCCCACCGCTCAGCGCGGCAGGCTGAGGCCGATCACTAGATCACTACCCAGTGGATCCAGCATGGCGTGGATCCACTGCGGAACAGGGGTCGATCCACGCCATGCGTGGATAACGAGCTCCGGAAGCCCCAACCCTCAGCCGTAGCTGACCGCTTCCACGAACGCGCCGCTGGCCTCCACCCGCACCGCAGCGCGCTGCCCGGTGTCGACAAAGTGGAGGCGTGCAAGGGTTTCAGCGAAATCGTACGCCCGGGCACCATCGCGGAACTCGATCGGTTCCGGCCGGTCCGGGTGCAGCACGCGCCATTGGCGTTGCTCGCATTGCAGGCGGATCAACATGCAGCTCACTCCTTGAGGCAGCGTATCGACGGTAGCGGGACGGGCGTGCCGGTTACGGCAGACTTCATCACGAGGGATCAGGGGCACGCAGAGGTGCCCTGATCGCAGAAGATACGACGTTCAAAATGTGAGCTGTATCAGATTATTCTGATTTTCGAGTGGCGTACTCAATTCACCTGGAATTGCGCCCGGCAGCCGTCGCTGACCCAGATGCCACGACGGTCCCAGCCCCAGGTCTGGCCCTCGATGCAGGCGCTGCGTGAATCCTGGCGGACCAGGCGCACGCCACGACGGATGCGGGCATCGCAGTACTCCTGGCGGTGGCCATTGGAATGACAAGTGATCACCTCACCACCGCCCCAACCGTTTCCGTTTCCGTTGCCGTTGCCCCAGCCGCCTCCGTTGCCCCAGCCACCGCCACGACGATACTCGCCAACGAACTCGGCGCGACAGCCCTGGGTCACCCAGACGCCGTAGCGCGACTGGCCCCACGTCTCACCTTCCACGCAGGGTGAACCGGACAACTGGCGGATCATCCGCGCCCGGCCTTCAAGACGGCACTCGTTGCTGCGGTTCTTGATCGATTCGCAGCGCACGATGCCGCTGCCTTCGCGGCCGCCGTAGCGGTCATCGTCATAGCCGTAGCCATAGCTCTGCGCCTGGGCGCCACCCGCCGCCGCCAGCATTGGCAGCAGGGTGCAGGCCAGGGTGCGCCAGGTGAGTGCCTTGCCCATCGAGATCTCCAGATGAATACGATGGCGCAAGCATCCGGGATTCGCGGCACGGCGCACAGGGGGGCGCGTGACGGCGGTTTTTCCCCATTCAAACAACGCAACCGTAGCTGACTGCACCACGGCGGTCGGCGTCAGTCTCCGACGTGAAGGGCATCCACCGTGCTGCCGAGCGCCTCGACCCGCACCGTGCTGCGCTGGCCGGTGCGACGGTGGTGCTCGAGGGCCCGCGCCGCGGCGACATCGAAAGCCTCGGCGCCCCGCGCATAACGGGTGGCGTCATGCGCATGCGGATCCAGCACGGACCAGTGCCGGGCGTTGCATTGAACGGTAATGACCATGAGGGGCTCCTGCGGTTGGAAGGATGCGACGGCAGGCGGACGGGCCACGTACCGATACACCTTCAGGCTAGCGATCACCTCAGGGATGGCCCATCAGATTTGTACGAAAATGCCGCGCCCTCTGGTCAGCCCTTCCCTGCCCTCACATCCCTGAGCCCGTTTAGCCTGTTCTTTCCGTGATCCTTGTCACGGAGTCAGCAGAGCTTCACACTATCGTCACCAACAGGGGCCCCTTCCACATGCGCACCTTCTTCTCCCAGCAGCGTTGGACGCTGCTGAAGTTCTACTTCGTCGCCAGCTACCTCGTCCTGATCGAGGAACTGATCCGCGCCGCCCTGCACTGAGCACTTGCTGCCGTTTTTCCTGCGGCCGACACTGTTGCTTTAGGCACGGAGCTTCGCCGATGAAATCCCTTCTTCTGATTCCAGCCCTGCTGGTCCTGGCCGCCTGTGCCAGCCCGGACAAGGCGCCCACGCACGCCGAAGCGGCAGCCACGTCGCCAGCCACGCCGGTGGTCGGCGGTGATCGCGATGCGCATGGCTGCATCGGTTCGGCCGGCTACCAGTGGTGCGAGCACAGCCAGCGTTGTGAGCGCCCGTGGGAACTGGCGCAGGCGCAGGGCCTGGCGAATACCGCCGAAGCCATCGACGCCTATTGCGCAAAGCCGGCCAGCCCGGCGCGCAAGTGAGTCGCTTCCACCATGGCTGAGCTGAGCCCGCTACCAACGCTGGCCCCGGGCCGCTACCGCCACTTCAAGGGCGGCGAGTACGAAGTACTCGAGATCGTCCGCAGCAGTGAGACCCTGCAACCGATGGTGCTGTACCGCGCGCTGTATGGCGAAGGTGGTCTGTGGGTACGCCCCTATGCCATGTTCGTCGAGCAGGTGCCGGGCGAGCACGGACCGCAACCGCGTTTCGCCCGCATCGACGCATGACGGTTCCGCTGCCGGTCCAGGCCGGCAGCGCGGTAACGCAGCGGGCCTGCGCTACAATCGTACCGTCCAGTCGGTTTCTTCCTGCCATGTCCGCATCCCCTTCCCGTTCGCGCCGCAAGGCGCCCGACAGCGTGCGCCAGTCACTGCTGCAGGCCACCATTGAAGTGATCGGCGGTCATGGCCTGGCCGCGCTGACCGTGCAGGACGTCGCGCAGGCCGCCGGTGTCAGCAAGGGTGCGTTGTTTCATCATTTCAGCAGCAAGCAGGCACTGGTGGATGAAGCCATCGGAGCGCTCATCGGCGAGTTCGAAGCGCGGGTACGTGCCCTGCTGCAGGAAAACCCCGAAGGCCATGGCCGTTTCAGCCGCGCTTATGTGCAGGCCAATTTCGAGCATCTGCTGCAGCAGGAACAGGACAACGACATCGGCCTGACCCTGGGCAACCTGATGGAGCCGGCCCTGCTGGCGCACTGGCGCGACTGGAAGCGCGCGATGCTGGCCGAGTTTCCCGGCGAGGCCACCGACCCTCGCCTGTACGCTGCGCGCTGTGCGGCGGATGGTTACTGGGCCACCGCTTACGGCCGGCCACTGAACGAAGAAGAGCGCATCAATGCACTGGCGATGGCCGAGCAGGCCCTGAAGCTGTGCGATCCTCTGTAAGCCGGAGCCCGCGATGAATCCCTACGCCTATCTCGCCGCCGCGATCGTGCTGGAAGTGATCGCCACGTCGCTGCTGAAGGCCTCCGACGGTATGAGTCGACTGGCGCCGACACTGGGCGCGCTGGTCGGCTACGGACTGTGCTTCTACCTGCTGTCGGTGACCATGAAGTCGATCCCGACCGGCATCGCCTACGCCATCTGGTCCGGCGTCGGCATCGTGCTGATCTCGCTGATCGGGCTGATGGTGTTCAAGCAGCGCCTGGATGCACCGGCGTTGATCGGCATCGGCCTGATCTGCGCCGGCGTACTGGTAATCAACCTGTTCTCGCGCAGCAACGCACACTGAGCACGCTGCTGCGCGACACACGCTAGCTGACCTTCTTCGCTACGGTCATGCCGAGCAGGAACAGCACCACCGCGATGATGATGCCGGCCCAGAACAGGAACTTGGCGATGCCGACCGCAGCGCCGGCAATGCCGCCAAAGCCGAGCACGCCGGCAATGACGCCGATGATGGCGAAGATGATGGCCCATTTGATCATGTCAAACCTTTCCCCGCAGGGACTGCGTACTGGATGATCAGGCTAGGCCGTAGCCGATGCCGCAGTCGTGAACAGGCCGCGTGCGCGGCGTGAATCAACGCGGACGGAAGCGCAGCAGCGCGACGGCAAACGCCAGGAACACGCTGCCCACCAGCCGCTCGAACCAGCGTCGTGCGAACGGCTTGGCCAGCCAACGGCGCAGGCCATGGCCACCGGCTGCATACATTACGTACCAGAACAGTTCGCAGGCGGCGAAGGTGGTCACCAGCACGCTGTACTGCAGCGCCTGGCCACGGGACGGATCGACGAACTGCGGCAGGAACGCCGCCGCGAACAGCAGCAGCTTGGGATTGCTCAGACCCACCAGAAGGCCACCACGGAACACCTTCCACGCGCCCAGCGACGCCGCAACCGGCAGCGCGGCATCGACCGTCACCGGTGGTGCTGGCCGGCAACTGTCACGCCATGCCTTCAGGCCCAGCCAGGCCAGATAGGCCACGCCCAGATAACGCAGCATCTCGAACAGCATCGGCGAGGAATGCAGCAACGCACTCAGGCCCGCTGCGGAGGCCGCCAGCACCAGCAGCATCGCCAGCAGGCAGCCGGCCATCGCCGGCACGCTGCCGCGGAAGCCGAGCCCGACGCTGCGGCCGAGGATATGCAGCATGTTCGGCCCCGGCGTGCCACACAGAACGAACACCGTGGCGAGGAACCACCACCAGGTATGCAGGGCCATAGCGCACATCCACTTCAGAAGACCCAACCAGCATAGAGTGTGCCTGCAGCGCGCGGCACATACACCACAACATGGATATGGTGGTTACAGATCGCCGGCGTCGGCAACCGGGCACCATCTGTGCTGCAATGAGGGTTCCTGGCTTGGAGCTGCGCATGAAAACCCTCGGCCTGATCGGCGGCATGAGCTGGGAAAGCTCGGCCCAGTACTACCGGCTCATCAACGAGGACGTGCGGCAGCGCCTCGGTGGCGCACATTCGGCACAACTGCTGCTGTGGTCGGTGGATTTCGCCGGCATCAAGCAGCTGCAGCATGACGGCGACTGGGCTGCACTGGGCGACCACATGGTTGACGCCGCACGGCGCCTGCAGGCCGGTGGCGCCGATCTGCTGCTGGTCTGCACCAATACCATGCACAAGCTGGCTGACCGCATCGAGGCAGCCTGCCCACTGCCGCTGCTGCATATCGCCGACCCCACCGCCCAGGCCATCGTGCAGGCAGGCGCACGCAAGGTGGGCCTGCTTGGCACCGCCTTCACCATGGAGCAGGACTTCTACCGCGGCCGGCTGCAGGATCGCTTCGGCCTGGAGGTGCTGGTGCCCGGTGCCGATGACCGGTGCAGCGTGCACGACATCATCTACCAGGAGCTGATTGCCGGCGTGGTCAGCGAACAGTCACGACAGATCTATGCCGGCGTGATCGCGCGACTGGTGGCGCGCGGTGCCGAAGCGATCATTCTTGGCTGCACCGAGATCATGCTGCTGGTACGCCCGGAGGACAGTGCAGTGCCGCTGTTCGATACCACTGCCCTGCATGCGCGGGCTGCGGTGGACGCAGCACTGGCTTGAATCGCTGCGCGCCGGAGCGCGGAATCAGTCCGCGCCCTGCACTTCCAGCGCGGTGATCAGCCACTCGACCACCGCCTGTGAATCGCACAGGAAGAAGATGGCGTCACCGGAGCGCGCTTCGGTAAGCAGCCGATAGACCGTGATCGCCACCGCCGACTGGTTGGCGATGAACACTTCCGGGCTGCGCGGCCCTTCACTGTGCCCGGCAACGGCATGCAATGCCTTGCGCGCAGCCACGGTGGCAGCCGGGTCCGCGCTACGGGTCAGTTCCGGCCCGCGCAGGCCCCAGGCGATGAACACATGCTTGCCCTTGAACGTAGTGTCCAGGACCCGCACCTCGGCGCCACCTGCGTCGGCCGAGCGATGAATGACGGTACTGCTGATCAACGCAACCCCCTGTGGTCGTCGTGGTCCGCGCATCCTCCCCCACAGGCCGCCCGCACACCAGTGACGGCAGCCACAGGCTGCGCCGACCGACGTGGGAGACATGTAAGAAGGTGTAAACCGATGCGATCGGATGTGCAGCGATGATACGGGATGTAAGCCTCTGCATGGGCCCGTGCGCACTACTAAATCCCTACTGAGCCAGTTCCGGAACGATGCGTTCCGACGGTCCCGTGCTGGGTCATTCTTGCCGCCCGAATCCCCGCTCGAGGCTCCCCATGACCCTTCGCCCGCTGCTGCCGATCACCGGCGCCGCCCTTGCCCTGCTGCTGGCCGCCACCGCCGTGGCCGCCCAGGACTACGACACTGATCACATTCCAGTGCTGCGCTGCGAATCCCAGTTCAACAAGACCGAGCAATGCCCCATCGAGGGTCCGATGCGTCTGGCCAGGCAGCTGTCGGTGACCCGTTGCGTGGAAGACCAGAACTGGGGCCAGAGCCGGCGCATGCTGTGGGTGACCGACGGCTGCCGCGCCGAGTTCGTCGCCGACGAACATGGCCGCTGGCCGCGTCGTGGCCGCGGCCGTGATCGCGACAACGAGGGTGAACGCCTGGTCTGCGAGTCCTACGAGAACAAGGACAAGGAGTGCCGGATTCGCGTGCGCCACGAGGTCCGGCTGGTCAAGCAGAAATCGGTGACGACCTGCATCGAGGACCGTAACTGGGGCTGGGACCGCCGCGGCGTGTGGGTCAGCGACGGCTGCCGTGCCGAGTTTCGTGTGTATTGACTGCCGACCACACGCTGGCTGTGGCGGATGCGCAGATACGGCCGACGTGACCGATAGACTGGGCGCACCCAGCCCTGGAGCCTTCGATGCTGCCGCCCGCCCCCTCCTCGACCATGCTGTATATCCGCGAGGCGATGCCCGACGACGTTCCCGCGCTGATCGCGCTCGACAGCGTTGCGGCCCACGACCCGCGACGGGCACGGCAGATCCCCGACTGGCTGGCCGGCGGTGGCGTGCATGTGGGCGAACGGGCCGGCCAGCTGGCCGGTTACCTGGTCATCCACCATCACTTCTTCGGCGAAGCCTTCGTCGAGATGCTGATGGTGGCGCGCGAACAACGCAGCCAGGGCGTGGGTGCCGCCCTGCTGCGCCATGCCATCGCGCTGCAGGGCCAAGGCAAGCTGTTCACTTCGACCAATGCCTCCAATACCGGTATGCAGCGCCTGCTCGCCGCTTCGGGTTTCATCGACAGCGGCATCGTGCATGGACTGGACGAAGGAGATCCGGAGCTGATCTACCGCTTTGCCGGCAGCTGACCGAGATATGCGGCCACCTTGGCCTCCAGCAGGTCCATCAACAACGGATCCATGCAGCGATAGTCGTCGGCGATGTCCAGGCAATGCAGCCGCTTGTGTTCCAGCAGGCGCGCGTATGCGGCCTGCAGGCGATGCTGGTGCTTGGCTTCCATCACGAGGATGACATCGGCCCAGCGGATATCCGCCGGACCGATGGGGCGTCGTGCATGCGGGCTGGTGCCGGCCGACAGCGCGGCGAAGCCGGGCCGCCGTCGCCACATGGCTTCGGCGGTCGGGCTGCGCAGCTGGTTACGGCTGCAGACGAACAGCAGGTTGATCATTCCTGTTCCTGCAGTTGGCGGGCACTGAGGACCGGATAGGTGAAACCCAGCTGGCGTGCACGCGCGAGCTTGGCATCGCGCGTATACAGCAGCTTCCAGTTCTTCTCGGGCTTGTAGCTGTACGCGGTCGTGGCGCGGTCGCCACCGCGGTTGCGGGCCTGGCTGCGGCGCCAGGCACGGTTTCTTGCAGATTCCATGATGTGTTCTCGTGAGTACCGGGTTCAGCAGCCGCGGTAGTACGAGTGGCGCGCAGCATACACCGCACGCACAAAAAAGCCCACGCATCGCTGCGCGGGCTTCTTGATTCATCACAGTGGTCGGGACGGCCGGATTCGAACCGACGACCCTCTGCCCCCCAGGCAGATGCGCTACCAGGCTGCGCTACGCCCCGACTGATGCTGCGATGTGCCCGCCAGTGCGGCGGGCCGTGAAGTATAGCGGATTACGATGGAAATGGGATCAGCGGCGCAACAACTGCAGCACTTCTTCCAGCTCCATGCGTACCTGCTTGATGATCTGGTTGCTCAGCGCCGATTCCTCGCGGGCATCGGGGCCGTCCAGACGCAGGCGTGCACCACCGATGGTGTAGCCCTGTTCGTACAGCAGGCTGCGGATCTGCCGCACCATCAGCACGTCATGGCGCTGGTAGTAGCGGCGGTTGCCTCGGCGCTTGGCCGGCTCAAGGCTGGGAAACTCGGTCTCCCAGTAGCGCAGGACGTGCGGCTTGACGTCGCACAGCTCGCTGACTTCACCGATGGTGAAGTAGCGCTTGGCCGGGATCGGCGGTAGTTCGCGGTTACTGCCCGGATCCAGCATAAGCTTCCACCCTCTCCTTGAGCTTCTGGCCCGGACGGAAGGTGACCACCGTACGGGCGGAAATCGGAATTTCCTCGCCGGTCTTGGGGTTACGGCCCGGGCGCTGGTTCTTGCGCCGCAGATCGAAATTACCGAAGCCCGACAGCTTCACCTGACGTCCCTGTTCCAATGCTTCACGCAGCACATCGAAAAACGCGTCGACGAATTCCTTGGCTTCCCGCTTGTTCAGACCGACTTCGTCGAACAGCTTCTCCGCCATCTCCGCCTTGGTCAATGCCATTGCCTGCTACCCCCGAGTGCTGCCCGCTCAGCCGCGGATCCGGGCGTGATGTTCACGCTCGATGGCAGTGACCGCCTCGGCCACCACCGCATCCACGTCGCGGTCCGTCAGAGTGCGCGACTTGTCCTGCAAAATCAAGCCCATAGCGAGACTCTTGAACCCCGGCTCGACACCCTGACCGACGTAGCGGTCGAACAGGTTCAGGTCGCGCAGCAGCGGACCGGCGGCCTGGCGGACGGTGGCGGCCAAGTCGGCCCAGGCCACCTGTTCAGGCACCAGGAATGCCAGGTCGCGACGCACCGCCGGGAAGCGCGACAGCTCGCCGGCACGCGGCAGGCGACGGGCGGTCAGCGGCTCCAGGTCCAGCTCGAAGGCGTAGACGTCGGCTTCGATGTCCATTGCCTTGGCCAAGCGCGGGTGAATCTGACCGATCCAGCCGATCGCCACGCCATCGCGGAATACTTCGGCTGAACGCACCGGGTGGCCATAGGGTCGGGCCGACGGGCGGAACGCCAACTGCGCGCCACTGGCGGCCGCCAGCGATTCCAGGTCGCCCTTCAGGTCATGGAAGTCGACCTTGCGGGTCGGCAGGCCCCACTGCACCGCCTGCGCCTCGCCGCAGACCGCAGCGGCCACACGCGGGGTTTCCAGCGGTGCCGGTTGGCCGTCTCCGGCCTGCTGGGCGAACACGCGGCCGAGCTCGAACAGGCGCACGCGGCCCAACTGGCGGGCGGCGTTGCGGCCCAACGTGGCGACCAGGCCCGGCAGCAGCGACGGGCGCATCACTGCCAGTTCGGCCGACAGCGGGTTGGCCAGCGGGACCAGGCCGTCGCGCAGCTTCCACTGGGTCAGCAGCGCGTCGTCGACGAAGGCGAAATTTACGGTTTCCTGCTGGTCACGGGCGATCAGCTGGCGGCGCACGCTCAGCGCGTCCAGCTGCGTCTCGCTCGGCATCGCCACGCGCGAGGCACCGCCCGGCAGCGTGGTCGGGATCTGCTCGTAACCGTGGATGCGCGCGAGTTCCTCGATCAGGTCCTCTTCGATGGCGATGTCGAAGCGGCGGCTCGGCGCGACCACCTGCCAGCCGTCGGCGGTGGCGACCACGTCCATGCCCAGCGCGCGCAGGATGCGCTCGACTTCAGCATCGTCGATGGTGATGCCGAGCACGCGGGTGATGCGGGCGCGGCGCAGCAGGATCGTCGCCGGCTTCGGCAGGTCGTCGGCGCGCACGGCCTCGGTGACCGGCGCCGGGGTACCACCGGCCAGTTCCAGCACCAGGCGGGTGGCGTATTCGATGGCGGTGCGCGGCAGCGCCGGGTCGACGCCGCGCTCGAAGCGGTGGCCTGCATCGGTGTGCAGGCCCAGTTTGCGGCCACGGCCCATGATCGCGGCCGGCGCAAAGTGCGCGGCTTCCAGGAACACGGCGGTGGTGGCGTCGGTGACACGGGTGTCGAAGCCGCCCATCAGGCCGGCCAGGCCAACCGCACGGTCAGCATCGGTCACCACCAGGAAGCTGTCATCCAGCGTGGCATCACGGCCATCCAGCAGCTTCAGCGTCTCGCCCGCGCGCGAACGACGCACGGCGATGCTGCCCTGCAGGGTGCCGAGGTCGTAGGCGTGCATCGGCTGGCCCAGCTCCAGCATCACGTACTGGGTGATGTCGACCAGCAGCGAGACCGGACGCACGCCGCTGCGGCGCAGGCGCTCGGCCATCCACAGCGGGGTGCTGGCGGCGGCGTTGACGCCTTCGATGACGCGGCCCAGGTAACGCGGCGCTTCAGCGCCAGCGTCGAGCTGGATGGCCAGCTCACGGCTGCCGACCGCCGGAATGGCGTCGGCCGCGAAGTCCAGCACTTCGCTGCGGGTGGCGGCGGCGACGTCGTAGGCGATGCCGCGCAGGCTGAAGCAGTCGGCGCGGTTCGGGGTCAGCTTGATCTCGATGCTGGCGTCCGGCAGGCCGAGGTACTCGACCAGGGTCTGGCCCACCGGTGCGTCGTCCGGCAGTTCCAGCAGGCCGGAGGCATCATTGTCCAGGCCCAGCTCCTTGGCCGAGCAGAGCATGCCGTTGGACTCGACGCCGCGCAGTTTGGCTGGCTTGATCTTCAGTTCACCGATCTGCGCCCCGACCATCGCCAGCGGCGCGACCAGGCCCGGGCGCGCGTTCGGCGCACCGCAGACGATCTGCAGCAGCTCGCCCTGCCCGGCATCGACCCTGCACACCTGCAGGCGGTCGGCTTCCGGATGGCGTACTGCGTCGACGATGCGTGCCACGACCACGTGATCGAGGCCTTCGCCCAGCGCAGTCACCTCTTCCACTTCCAGACCGATGGCGGTCAGCACCGCGCTCAGTTCATCGCGCGAGGCGGAGGTCGGGACGTGGCTGCGCAGCCAGTTTTCGGAGAATTTCATGGTGTCACCCTGGTGGGCCCGGCGCATGCGCCTGGGCCTGCGAATTTAGGAGCAGCCGAGCATGGCTCGGCTCTACATGGTTGCGGCTTATGCGAACTGCTTCAGGAACCGCACGTCGTTCTCGAAGAACGCGCGCAGATCGTTGACGCCGTAGCGCAGCATCGCGAAACGCTCCACGCCCATGCCGAAGGCAAACCCGGTGTAGCGCTCCGGATCGATGCCGACATTGCGCAGCACGTTCGGATGCACCATGCCGCAGCCAAGCACTTCCAGCCAGCGGGTGCTGCCATCGGGCTGCTGCCAGGCGATGTCCACTTCCGCACCCGGTTCGACGAACGGGAAGTAGCTGGGGCGGAAGCGCATTTCGAAGTCGCGCTCGAAGAACGCGCGCACGAACTCGGCCAGCGTGCCCTTCAGGTCGGCGAAGGTCGAATGCTCGTCCACCAGCAGGCCTTCCACCTGGTGGAACATCGGCGAATGGGTCTGGTCGCTGTCGCTGCGGTACACCTTGCCGGCGGCGATCATGCGCAGCGGCGGCGCGTGGTCGCCCATGTAGCGCACCTGCACACCGGAGGTATGCGTGCGCAGCAGGCGGCCGTCGCCGAAGTAGAAGGTGTCGTGCATGGCGCGCGCCGGGTGGTGCGGCGGGAAGTTCAGCGCCTCGAAGTTGTGCCAGTCATCCTCGATCTCCGGCCCTTCCGACAGCTCGTAGCCCAGCCGGCCGAAGATGCCGGTGATGCGCTCGAGGGTGCGGGTGATCGGATGCAGGCCAGCACGGTCGCCGTTGCGGCCCGGCAGAGTGATGTCGATGGCTTCGGCGGCCAGGCGCGCATCCAGTGCCGCGTCTTCCAGCAGCGCCTTGCGCTCGCCCAGCGCGCGGGTCAGCGCGTCGCGGGCCTGGTTGATCGCTTCACCGGCGGCCTTGCGCTCGTCGGCCGGCAGGGCGCCGAGCTGCTTGAGCTGCGAGGTGATGCTGCCACTCTTGCCAAGCAGGGCCACGCGCAGCTGTTCCAGCACGTCGGGGCTCTGTGCGGCGGCCACATCGGCCAGCGCCTGGGTGGTGAGGGATTGGATGTCGCTCATGGGGGGCCGGAACTCCAGTCGATCTGCCATCGCGATGCGCGAAGGGCCGACCCCTGTCGCCACCGCCGTCCCCGCGCTGCCGCCATGGCCTCGCCGGGACCCAAAAAAGAATGGGGAAGGACTTGCGCCCTTCCCCATGCATTGC
The DNA here is from genome assembly GCF_029845105.1 of Stenotrophomonas sp. GD03654. NCBI lineage: Bacteria > Pseudomonadati > Pseudomonadota > Gammaproteobacteria > Lysobacterales > Lysobacteraceae > Stenotrophomonas > Stenotrophomonas sp. GD03654. The sequence continues at coordinate 28,668 of NZ_JAOCLC010000042.1, forward strand.
CTTGACCTGACACCGTTCCGAGTGAACGGTTACGGCATCGGGAAGGACTTATGCCGCCAGCGCGCCCTTGGCCTTTTCGGCCAGCGCGGCAAAACCGGCTGCGTCGTGCACGGCGATGTCAGCCAGGACCTTGCGATCCAGGGTGATGCCGGCCTTCAGCAGACCGTTCATGAAGCGGCTGTAGCTCAGGCCGTTGATGCGGGCAGCCGCATTGATACGGGTGATCCACAGCGAACGGAAGTTGCGCTTCTTCTGCTTACGGCCGATGTAGGCGTACTGCTGTGCCTTGATGACCGCCTGCTTGGCGACGCGGAAGACCTTGCGACGGGCGTTGTAATAGCCCTTGGCGAGATCCAGAATCTTCTTGTGGCGGCGACGCGCCTGTACGCCACGCTTAACTCGTGCCATTTTTCAGTTCCTCAGAGGTAAGGGAGCATGCGGTCCAGACGGCCTGCGTCTTCTGCACGGACATGGCCCGTCTGACGCAGATTACGCTTACGCTTGGTCGCTTTCTTCGTGAGGATGTGGCTACGGTTGGCGTGGCCGCACTTGTACTTGCCCGAGGCGGTCTTGCGGAAACGCTTGGCCGCTGCCCGGTTGGTCTTGATCTTGGGCATTGCAATGTCCTTGATGGGATATGACCCTGGTTTCTGACTGATCTGGCGGCGGCCTGGGCCGCTCTTTCCGTCCTGCCATGATCGGCGTACGACCCGTCCTGGGTGGGTCGAGCCGGGCATGATACAGGCAAAACCGCCCTGCCACCAGCCCCTGCAACCCTTTCGCCGGCAATTCACCGGCCTGCCGCAAAAGCAAAGGGACGCCAATGGCGCCCCTTTGCCCTGAACCATTCAGCCAGGCGCCCCGGAAGGCGGCCCGTCAGGCCTCAGGTCTTCTTCTTCGGCGCGATCATCATGACCATCTGACGCCCTTCCAGGCGCGGACGGGATTCAATGACGATGTCCTCGCCCAGATCGGTCTCGATCCGGTTGGCCATTTCGCGACCCAGTTCCTGGTGGCTCATTTCACGGCCACGGAAACGGATGTTGACCTTGATCTTGTCGCCTTCTTCAAGGAACCCGCGCATCTTGCGCAGCTTGATCTGGTAGTCGCCCTCGTCCGTGACCGGACGGAACTTCACTTCCTTGATCTCGACCTGCTTGGTCTTCTTCTTGGCCTCGCTGGCCTTCTTCTGCGCTTCGAACTTGAACTTGCCGAAGTCCATGATCTTGCAGACCGGCGGATCGGCCTGCGGCTGGATTTCGACCAGGTCCAGGCCTTCATCTTCGGCCATGGACAGCGCTTCGTCGCGCGACAACACGCCGATCATTTCACCGTCACTGCCGATCACGCGGACGCGCGGCACACGGATTTCCTGATTCTTGCGGTTCTGTTTGTTGTCAGGGGTGCTGATATTACGTTCTCCCAAGGGTATCGAACCGGTCCGGGTGCCTGTGCCCCCGGACCGGACCTTTGCTTACGCGCCCTCGGCCTGGAGCCGCTCGATGAAGGCCTGCAGGCTCATGCTGCCCAGGTCTTCGCCAGAACGCGTACGCACCGCCACAGCCCCATTCTCCTTCTCGCGGTCACCAATGACCAGCAGGTAGGGCACGCGCTGCAACGTATGCTCACGGATTTTATAGCCGATCTTCTCGTTACGCAAATCCGAGCTGACGCGGAAGCCTTGCTCCGCAAGGGTTTTGGTCACGCCCGAGACGTAGTCGGCCTGGGCGTCGGTGATGTTGGCCACCACCACCTGGGTCGGCGCCAGCCAGGCCGGGAACTGGCCGGCATGGTGCTCGATCAGGATGCCCAGGAAGCGCTCCATCGAGCCGACGATGGCGCGGTGCAGCATGACCGGATGCTTCTTCTGGCTGTTTTCGTCCACGTACTCGGCGCCAAGGCGGCCCGGCATCATGAAGTCGACCTGCATGGTGCCCAGCTGCCAGGTACGGCCGATGGCATCCTTCAGGTGGTACTCGATCTTCGGGCCGTAGAAGGCACCCTCGCCCGGCAGCTCCTGCCATTCCACGCCACAGGCGGACAGTGCCGAACGCAGTGCGCCCTCGGCCTTGTCCCAGGTGGCATCGTCGCCCAGACGCGATTCCGGACGCAGCGCGATCTTGATCTGGATCTCATCGAAACCGAAGTGCTGGTAGACCGCCAGCGCCTGCTGGTGGAAGGCAGTCACTTCCGACTCGATCTGGCTCTCGGTGCAGAACACGTGGCCGTCGTCCTGGGTGAAACCACGCACGCGCAGGATGCCGTGCAGCGCGCCGGACGGCTCGTTGCGGTGGCAGGAACCGAACTCACCGTAGCGGATCGGCAGGTCGCGGTAGCTGTGCAGGCCCTGGTTGAACACCTGGATGTGGCCCGGGCAGTTCATCGGCTTGACCGCGTAGGTGCGCTTCTCCGACTCGGTGAAGAACATGTTGTCCTGGTAGTTGTCCCAATGGCCGGACTTCTTCCACAGGCTCACGTCCAGGATCTGCGGGCAGCGCACTTCGCCGTAGCCGCTGTTGCGGTAGACCTTGCGCATGTACTGCTCGACCACCTGCCACAACGCCCAGCCCTTCGGGTGCCAGAACACCAGGCCCGGCGCTTCTTCCTGCAGGTGGAACAGGTCCTGCTGCTTGCCGATGCGGCGGTGGTCGCGCATCTCGGCTTCCTCGATGCGCTTGATGTACGCCTCGAGCTGCTTCTTGTCGGCCCAGGCGGTGCCGTAGATGCGCTGCAGCTGTTCGTTCTGCGCGTCACCGCGCCAGTAGGCGCCGGAGATGCGGGTCAGCTTGAAGGCCTTCAGGAAGCGCGTGTTCGGCACGTGCGGGCCGCGGCACATGTCCACGTATTCCTGGTGGTAGTACATGCCCATCGCCTGGATGTCGTCGGACATGTCCTCGATCAGGCGCAGCTTGTAGTCCTCGCCACGGGCCTTGAAGATCTCGATCACTTCGGCGCGCGGCGTCACCTTCTTGATGACGTCGTAGTCCTGGGCGATCAGCTCGCCCATGCGCTTCTCGATCGCCGCCATGTCGTCCGGGGTGAACGGGCGCTCGGAGTAGATGTCGTAGTAGAAGCCCTCGGCGATCACCGGGCCGATCACCATCTTCACGTCCGGGTGCAGCTGCTTGACGGCGTGGCCGACCAGGTGGGCGCAGGAGTGGCGGATGATCTCCACACCCTCCTCGTCCTTGGCGGTAATGATGCGCAGGCTCGCATCGTGGTCGATGACGTCGCTGGCATCGACCAGCACGCCATCCACGGCACCGGCGATGGTGGCCTTGGCCAGTCCGGCGCCGATCGACTGGGCGACCTGCATGACGCTGACGGGGTTTTCGAATTCGCGGCGGCTGCCGTCGGGAAGAGTAATGTTGATCATCGCAGTGGCTTCGTGCGGGGCCCGCTGAGCGGGCTGGAAAGCGTTCCCGGGGCTGCGCCCGGGCAATAAAAAAGCGCCGCGAGGGCGCCTGGAACACAGGGCCTTCGGGGGCAGGTCAACAGTGGGCGGTGGTAGTGCTCATGTCGCACGCTCGGCCGGCGCTGGGCGCGGGCCACCTTGTTCCAGTCAGGGTTCTGCGATGATCTTAAACCAGTGCACGGGAAAGCCCAAGGCCCACCGTACGGTCCCCTGAATGGGTCTCGCTGGCGGCGTGAAATGGCAATGATTACCATGTCGGCGCAGGCGCCTCGTGCCAGCCTGCCCGCTTTCCCCAGGACCCCGTGATGCGCCACCCGCTCCGACCGGCTCCCGCCGGCCCCGCCCGTGTCCCGCGTTCGCAGGCCCGCTGCCACGCTGGCCGCCCGCGATGATCACCGTCGGCCTTTCCACGCTCGGCTTCTGCAGCCTGGGCATGCTGGCAGCGATGTTCTCGGCGCTGGCCTTCTATGCCGCCTCGCCGCACTGCCGCTGGCCACGCCTGCGCCGCGCCGGCCGCCTCGGCCACCAGATCGGCCTGGTCGCCGCGGCTGCCGCGCTGTGGCTGTGGATGGCCGAGCTCGGCTTTGCCGCCGGCCTGGTGGCCATGCTGTGCACCTGGATGCTGGCGGCGATGCTGCTGCCGGCGCTGGCCGCCTGGCACCGCCCCGGCACGGAGTCACCCTGATGTGGCCGCGTGCCCTTGCCGGCATCATCGCCGGCTTCTTTCTGGCCGCAGCCGCCACCGGCCTGCTGGCGTGGCTGCCGCCCGGCCCGTGGCAGCGGGCGCTGGTGCCGACCCTGATCGCCTTCATCCCGCTGTGGATGCTGGCCGCCCTGTGGGCGTTCAGTTTCCGCAGTGCGCTGCGCGCCTGGCTGGTGCTGGCCGGCAGCGCGGCCACCGGTTTTGCCGTGCTCGGGCTGCTGCGCCTGACCGGCGCGGTGCAATGAGACCCCTCCCATGAAGTTCAGTTCGCAGACCCTGCGCACGTTTACCACCCTGCACACCTGGGTCGGCCTGGTCGCCGGCTTCGGCCTGTTCGTGGCCTTCTACGCGGGTGCGCTGACCCTGTTCCATCACGACCTGCCGCTGTGGCAGACCCCGGGCGCAGCCACCGCGCTGCCGGCGGGCCTGGACGACGCGCAGTATCTGCTGGAAGACGTACTGGCGGCACACCCGGAAGCCCGCCGCCACGTCGGCATGACCTTCCCCGGCGCCGAACATCCGCAGCCACTTGCGTACTGGCAGGCCGATGATGGCAGCTGGCGCTATGCCTGGCCCGGCCAGATCGCCGGCAGCACCACACCACCACAGACCGGACTGGCCGAGCTGGTCAACGAGCTGCATTACAGCCTCGGCCTGCCGGTGGCCGGCATCTACGTGATGGGCATCGTCAGCCTGCTGTATGGCATGGCGCTGCTGAGCGGCCTGGTGATCCACCTGCCGAAGCTGTTCAGTGATCTGTTCGCGCTGCGTCCGGGCCGCAACCTGAAGCAGCTGTGGCAGGACGCGCACAACGTGGTCGGCGTGCTCAGCCTGCCTTTCCACCTGATGTTTGCGGTGACCGGCGCCCTGCTCTGCCTGGTGTTCGTGCAGATGGCCCTGCTCAACCCGTTGATCTACGACGGCAAGGCCCTGCAGGCGGTGCCGACGGCGATGGACACCGCGCCCGTGCGCGAGGCCAGTGGCATTCCGGCGCCGCCGGGCAGCCTGCGCGTGCTGCATGCACGTGCGCTTGAAGTCGCCCGCGCACAGGGCGTGGCCAACTTCGAGCCGGCCTACCTGAAGCTGGCCAATGCCGGCGATGCCAATGCCACCATCGAGATCACCGGTGAATCCACCGGCACGCTCGGCCCGCTTGGCGCGGTGGCGCTGGACGTGACCACCGGCAACGTTCTGGCCTCGCAGCTACCGGGCCAGCGCGACGCCAACCATGCCACGCTCAGCGCAGCCTACGCGCTGCACTTCGGCGAATTCGGCAATGGCGTGGTGGTCTGGCTGTACTTCCTGCTCGGCCTCGGCGGTGCCTTCCTGTTCTACTCCGGCAACCTGTTGTGGATCGAATCGCGGCGCAGGCGCCGCCAGCCGCAGCAGCCGCGTGCCGGGGTGAACATGGCGCGGGCGACGGTCGGTGTGTGCATCGGCCTGTGCGTGGCGATCTCGGTCGCCTTCGTCACCGCACTGGTGCTGGAGCGGCTGGCGCCGACGGCGGTCGACCACGGCATCCGCTGGGCCTGCTTCGGCAGCTGGGCGGCCTGTGCGCTATGGGCCGCGCTGCGACGCCCGGCGCAGGCCGCACGCGAACTGCTGTGGGCGGCAGCGATCAGTACCGCGCTGGTGCCGGTGCTGCACGGCGCACTCAATGGCGACTGGCTGTGGCGTGCTGCGGGGCGTGGTCACTGGCCGCTGTTCTGGGTCGATGCCATCGCGCTGGCCATGGCCTTCGGCTTCGCCCGCCTGGCCGTCGCCAGCCAGCGCCGCGCCCGCAACGGCGACCCCAACAGCGTCTGGGCCAACTGAGCCTCCGCCGGGCATGGCCCGGCGCTACCTACCGTTGCGCGCAACGCCCCCTGTAGCGTCGAGCTTGCTCGACAGCTGTTGATTTCGCGCCAATGTAGAGTCGAGCTTGCTCGACGCTACCCAAGCAGGATCATGCCTCGCCGGGGTAACGACTCACTTCGATCAGGTTGCCATCCGGGTCGCGGAAATACACCGATTCGATCGGTCCCAGCGCGCCGGTGCGTGCGACCGGCCCCTCCTCCACCGCAACGGTCTGCGCCTGCAGGTGGGCCAGCACATCGACTGTCGCCGTACGCGTGACCAGGCACAGGTCGGCACTGCCCGGCGTGGGTCGCCGCGCATGCGGCTGCAGCGGTGCACTGGCCGGATGCAGATTGATCTTCTGCTGGCCGAACTGCAGCGCGGTACGGCCCGCACCGAAGCGCACGACCTGCATGCCGAGCACGCGCTGGTAGAAAGCACAGCTGCGTTCGATGTCGGCGACGGTGAGGACCAGGTGGTCCAAGCGTTCAAGATGGATCATGCCCACAGCGTAACGCTGCGGGCATGGACATGCTGTGCGGGGTTGGGTCGTTGACGTTGCGGCATTGCGCCGGACATCGCCTGATGCAGCTCAGTCGCCGATGCGCGCCTTCTGCCACGGGCCCAGCATGGCATTGAGCAGGCTGGCCTGTTCGTCGTCGCCGGTCAGCTCCCACATGAACACCCCGGCCAGGCCCTGCTCACGGGCGAACTGCGCACGCAGGCCGATCGAGCGCGGGTCTTCATAGCTGATGAAGATCTTCTGCCCGGCGTTGTACAGCCATGGGCTCTGCGCCTGCGGCTGCCAGTGCTTCGTCCAACCCGGCTGGTCGAGATAGCGTGCCTTGATCACCCGCCAGTCGCCGGCATCGGCCGGCGCACTGTAGGACTGGTACAGCCCATCCGGGGCATCGCCGGTGACCTTGAAGCCGCGCCCGTAGAACGGTACGCCCAGCACCAGCTTCTCGGCCGGCACGCCGTGCTCGCGGTAGTACTGCACCGCGCCGGCGACGTTGTTCCAGCGCCGCAGTTCCGGCGCCAGCGGATCAGCCGGCACTTCATGCAAGGGCGCGTTGAACGTCGACACTGCCGAGAAGCCGGTGCCCATGTCGTAGCTCATCAGGTTGATGAAATCGAACACCTTGGCCAGCGCCGGCAGGTCATAGCTCGCTGCTGGATCGTACGGGCCATCGGTCTGCAGGCGACCGGCGGCCAGCGCAGCGGTCAGCAGCATCGGCTGCCCCGCCTTGCGGCCGTGCGCGTCGAGTGCCACGCGAAACGCCTGCGCGAGCCGGGTCAGATTGGCACGGTCCTGCGGGCGATGCGCCAGCTCTTTCGGCCCGCCACTGACCGGGAATTCCCAGTCGATGTCCACGCCGTCGAAACTGCCGGGATGACGATCGAAGAACAGCGCCATGCACGAGTCCACCAGGCGCTTGCGGCTGGCCTCGGTCAGCGCTGCATCGGAGAACCCACCTGCGCCCCAACCACCGATCGAGATCAGCGTGCGCAGGTGCGGGTGCGCCTTCTTGAGTTCAGCCAGCGCGGCGAAGTTCTTCGGCGCCTCCGCACCGACCGTGCAGCGGCCGTCCTCAATGGTGGAGAACGCATAGAACAGATGGGTCAGGCGCTCGGCGGGAATGCTCGACACCGGGTAGCGCTCGGCCGAACCACCGGGGTAGTAGGCGCCGAAGATCGGCGCTTGCGCGGGCGCGGCGAGCGCGGCGATGGGCAAGGCACCGGCAATCAGCACGGCAAGAACGGCCACGGTCTGGCGGAACATGGGAACTCCCGGTTCGAAGGCGCCGCCACGTTAGCAAACCGATGGGGCCGCGGGACGGTTGTCGCGGCATGTCGTCCAGTGGACAGCAACGATCAGCCAGAGGGCGACAACGAGGCAGTCATGCCACTGCCATCACGCATTGCAGCAGGACACGCGCCGACGCAACGCACCCGCCCCCCTGCTTCGGCGAACGTGGCCGCGGATCTTCAACCGCACATGGATATGAACACCGACACCCCGACCTACGGCAACCTGCTGGACGATGCGTCCCTCGACGAACACCAGATACTGGAAGCGCGCGCCTACGATGCGTTCCACGAAGGCGATCTGGCGAAGGCGGTGGAGCTGTTCGGCGGACTGATCGCCATGGCCATCCGTGGGTCAACTGGGCGTTATAGCTGCAGGGGTCGAACACCGGAGCCTTGTGGCACAAGGCCTTCAGAATTCTTCAGGCCGGCTTCCAGCACTTCAGACGCAGCGCAGGCTCAATCGGGTTCCCTTTCGATGGAGTCCGACGATGCGTTCGATCCTGTCTGTCCTCACCCTGCTCTGCGCCATCTGTGGCGCGCCCCTCGCCGCCCGCGCCACGCCCCCGGACCCGACCCGGCTGGCGGCGCTGGAGCGTGCCATCGCCAGCGACGAGCTCAAGCAGATCCGCAGCGTGCTGCTGCAGGTCGATGGCGCCGTGGTCTATGAGGGCTACTTCAACGGTGCAGATGCCGAGACCCTGCATGACGTGCGGTCGGCCAGCAAGAGCGTGACCGCGCTGCTGGTCGGCGCCGCCATCGGCGAGGGCACGCTGCCCGGCGTGCAGGCCCCGGTCTATGACTACTTCCCCGCCTTCACTGACCGGCACACGGTCGACCCGCGCCTGCGCGCCACCCGCGTACAGGACCTGCTGACCATGAGCAGCCTGTGGGAGTGCGATGACGAGAACCCATTCTCGGCCGGCCACGAGGAACGCATGTACGTAACCGAGAAATGGCTGGACTTTGCACTGAGCTTGCCGGTGAAGGGCTTCGCGCCGTGGATGCAGCGGCCGCAGGACAGCCCGCATGGGCGCGCATTCGCCTACTGCACTGCAAACCCGTTCGTACTGGGCGCGGTGCTTGAACAGGCCAGTGGGCAGCCGTTGGCCGATTACGCCGCGCGGGTGCTGGAGCGTCCGCTGGGGATCACCCACAGCCAATGGAACCGTTCGCCAGAAGGGATTGGCATGGGCGGCGGCGGCACCCGCTACCGCACGCGTGATCTGGCCCGCTTCGGTCAGCTCGTGCTCGATGGTGGCCGCTGGCAGGGCCGGCAGCTGATTCCGAAGGACTATGTCGAGACGATGGTACGGGCGCAGGCAACCGCCCCCGACGGCAGCGACTACGGCTATCAGTGGTGGGGCCTGAAGCTGGATGTGCACGGTTCACCGCGCACGGTATGGGCGATGTCCGGCAATGGCGGCAACTATGTGTTCGTAGTGCCCGAACAGCGCGTGGTGGCGGTGGTCACCAGCCAGGCGTTCAACCGCAGCTTCGCCCATCCGCAGTCGCGACGGATCCTCACCGAGTTCCTGTTGCCGGCGCTGCACTGAGCGAGGCCAGGTCGTCGGGGCGCCAGGCTGAGGCCAGCACCTGGGCGCGCTGCCGGCCGATATCGGTATCGAGGCGATCCAGCAGTGCCGCCCAGCCCGGGGTGTCGCGCAGTGGGGCGAACAGTGGCGTAGCACGCAGCCACGCCACATCGCGGAATCCGTCATCAACGGCCCGGTGCAGTGTTGCCACCGCGTCATTGCTGCGCCCAGCGGCCTGCAGCAACAACGCGCGCTCCAGGGCTGCATCGGGCCAGCCGTCGCCGTCGCTGTCGCCGAGCCTCCGCAGACGCTGATCGATCCACCCCTGATCCGCCGGCTGCGGTCCATGCAACGCCGCCAGGGCCTGCCCCAGCGACTGTTGGGGCCGCAGCTGGCGGCCACGCTCGAAGGCTTCGGCAGCGGCCGTGCGGTCACCGGCCAGCAACGCCAGTTCGCCCTGCAGGCGCAGCAGCTGCGGATGCGGCGTGCCGCGCGCCAGCGCCTCGTCCAGCGCCTGCCGGGCCTGCTGCGGCGCGCCGGCCAGGTACAGGCTGCGCGGCCAGGCGATGTTGGAAAAGACGTTGTCCGGGTACAGCTGGAAATTGCGCGCGTGGCGAACCGCGGCCGCCTGGGTGAAGCCCAGCAGTTCCAGCTCGCGCGCGACCTGCACATCACGGAAGCGGATGCGCTCGGGAGCCTTCAAGGTCAGGTTGGCCTGCAGCGCTGTGGCGAGCTGGCCGCGCTCCTGCTGCAGGTAGGCCAGCGATGCGCGGCTGCGCTCGTCTCCCGGGTCCAGTTCAATGGCACGCGCATATCCCTGGATTGCCTTGCGCATGTTGCCCTGGCAGTCCTGCGCGTAGCCCCACAGCGCATGGGTGGCCGCGTCGCGCGGCGCACGCTGGCGCTCCAGTTCGGCCAGGGACAGCGCTTCGCTCAGCTGCGCGGGCGTACCGTTGAACAGGCACCCCTGCGCCGACAGGGCGCGAGACAGGCCACGCCGCGCGCCAGCAGACTCTGGGTCGGCCTGCAATGCCTGCCGATACAGGCTGATGGCCCGTTCGTTGTTGCTGGCCTGGCCGATGCCGGCGTAGTAGTCGGCGCGCTGCAGCAACGCCTGTGCGCCGCTTTGCGATGCCGACCGCGACCACGGCAACAGTGCGGCCACCCCGCACAGTACCGCCACGGCGGCTACGCCCCAACCGAATCGGCGACGCCAGCGTGATCGCTCGGGCGGTACGGCCGCAGGCAGCGGCGGCACACACAGCTGGTAGCCGCGACCGCGCACCGAACGGATGTAGCGCGGGCGTCGGCTGTCGTCACCCAGGGCCTGGCGCAGCAGTTTGACCCGCTGGCTGACCGCATCTTCACCGACCACCGCCGGCGCCCAGACCTGCGCGGCAAGCGTGTCGAAATCCACGACGTCGGTGCCGTGCGCGAGAAGCACATCGAGCAGGGTCCAGCTGAGGCCGCTGACCGGCAATGCCTCGCCGTTGCGACTGACGCGCCGCGCCGGGCGATCGATGTCCAGGTCGAGCAGGCGCAGGGTGTCCATGGCCGAAGCATAGCGGCTGCAGCGCGCTGGATGACAGGCAAAGAAAAAGCGGGCCGAAGCCCGCTTTTTCATTTCAGCGATTCCAGAAGCGTGTCAACCAAGGTTGACATCTACCGTAATCGACCGGAGGTCGATTACTCGGCGCTGACGGCGTCGCCTTCTTCCACGGCCTTCATCGACAGGCGGATACGGCCCTGCTTGTCGACTTCCAGCACCTTGACCTTGACCACATCGCCTTCCTTCAGCACGTCGCCGACCTTCTCGACGCGATCGCTGGAGATCTGCGACACGTGGACCAGACCGTCCTTGCCCGGCAGGATCGTGACGAACGCACCGAAGTCCATGATCTTGGCGACCTTGCCTTCGTAGATGCGGCCCGGCTCGACATCCGAGGTGATCTGCTCGATGCGGGCCTTGGCAGCCTGCGCAGCGATGGCATTGACCGAAGCGATGACGATGGTGCCGTCATCCTGGATGTCGATCTGGGTGCCGGTTTCCTTGGTGATGGCCTGGATGGTCGAGCCACCCTTGCCGATCACTTCGCGGATCTTGTCCGGGTGGATCTTGATGGTCAGCAGGCGCGGCGCGTAGTCCGACAGCTCTTCGCGCGGAGCGGTCAGGCCGTGGGCCATTTCGCCCAGGATGTGCAGACGACCAGCCTTGGCCTGCTGCAGCGCCTGCTTCATGATCTCTTCGGTGATGCCTTCGATCTTGATGTCCATCTGCAGGGCGGAGATGCCCTCAGCGGTACCGGCCACCTTGAAGTCCATGTCGCCCAGGTGATCTTCGTCACCCAGGATGTCGGACAGGACGACGAAGCGCTCGCCTTCCTTGACCAGACCCATGGCGATACCGGCAACCGGCGCCTTCACCGGCACGCCGGCGTCCATCAGGGCCAGCGAGGAACCGCAGACCGAGGCCATCGACGAGGAACCGTTCGACTCGGTGATTTCCGAGACGACGCGGATGGTGTACGGGAAGGCTTCCAGCGACGGCATGACAGCCAGCACGCCGCGCTTGGCCAGGCGACCGTGGCCGATTTCGCGGCGCTTCGGGCCCATCATGCGGCCGCACTCACCCACCGAGAACGGAGGGAAGTTGTAGTGGAACAGGAAGTTTTCCTTGTACTCACCGGCGACGGCATCGATGACCTGGCCGTCCCGGGCGGTGCCCAGGGTGATGGTCACGATGGCCTGGGTTTCGCCGCGGGTGAACAGCGAGGAACCGTGGGTACGCGGCAGCACACCGGTCTTCACGGCGATCGGGCGGACGGTATCCAGCGCACGGCCGTCGATACGGACCTTGGTGTCCAGCACCGAGTCACGCATGGTGCGGTATTCCAGCTCGCCGAATTCCTTCGACAGCTCGGCCGGGTTCCAGCCTTCAGCGGCCACGCGGCCAGCCAGGGCTTCGAACACGTCCTTCTTGATCGCCGAGATGGCGTCGCGGCGCTGCAGCTTGTCGCGCACCTGGAAGGCTTCGCCCAGGCGCGGGCCGATGGCTTCCTTCAGGGCGGAGATCAGCACGTCATTCTTCGCCGGGGCTTCCCAGGTCGACGGCTTGGTGCCGGCTTCGACGGTCAGCTCGTTGATCGCGTTGATGACCTTCTGCATCTCGCGGTGACCGAAGGTCACGGCGCCCAGCATCACTTCTTCGGACAGCAGCGCGGCTTCGGATTCAACCATCAGCACGGCGTTGGAGGTACCGGCGACGACCAGCTCCAGCTGCGAGTCAGCCAGTTCGCTGACGGTCGGGTTCAGGATGTACTCGCCGTTCTTGTAACCGACCTTGGCAGCGCCGATCGGGCCCATGAACGGGGTGCCGGCCAGCGACAGGGCAGCCGAGGCACCGATCAGGGCAGCAATGTCGCCGTCCACGTCCGGGTTCAACGACATGACCGTGGCGATGATCTGCACTTCGTTCTTGTAGTCTTCCGGGAACAGCGGACGGATCGGACGGTCGATCAGACGCGAGATCAGGGTTTCCTTCTCGGTCGCACGGCCTTCACGCTTGAAGAAACCACCCGGGATACGGCCGCCGGCGTAGAACTTTTCCTGATAATCGACGGTCAGCGGGAAGAAGTCCTGGCCTTCACGCGCGCTCTTGGCGGCGACGGCGGTGACCAGCAGTACGGTGTCGTCCATCTTGACGATGACGGCACCGCTGGCCTGACGGGCGACTTCGCCGGTCTCGAGCGTGACGGTGTGCTTGCCGTACTGGAAGGTTTTGGTGATTTTTGCCACGGAGGGTGTCCTTGGGGATGCTGTCTGCGAATTTGGACCGTCGGCGACCCTTGCCGCCAGCGGGTGGCCGGATCGTTCCGGCCTGAATCGGGGATTGCGGTGCTACAAAACAAAACCGCGGCGCATCGCTGCGCCGCGGGGGATTCGTTGCTTAGCGACGCAGGCCAAGCTTTTCAATCAGAGCCTTGTAACGCTCGACGTCCTTCTTCTTCAGGTAGTCGAGCAGGCTGCGACGGCGGTTGACCATCTGCAGCAGGCCGCGGCGGCTGTGGTGGTCCTTCTTGTGGGTCTTGAAGTGGCCGGTCAGCAGTTCGATGCGGGCGGTCAGCAGGGCAACCTGGACTTCCGGGGAGCCGGTGTCAGCCGAGCTGCGCTTGTTGTCTTCAATGACCTTCTGGGTGTCGATCGACATTTTCTTTTTTTCTCTGTGATGCGTGGCCGGCAGGAACGCGCTTCGCGCACCGCCAGGCTCGCCGTGGACTACAAGGATGAAACCCGCGCGAGGCAGGCTGCCGGAAAACGGCCGCGAAATTGTAACGGGCGGGGGCTTCCGGGACAAGGACCGGGGCTGAACCGGCAGGCCAGGTCAGAGGTTGAAACGACGCTGCGGGGCCAGCAGGCCACTGTCATCGACCTGGCCCAACCCCTGGACAGCGTCGTCCGGACCGAACACGGCCACCAGGCCATGGGGCCAGGACGGGTCGCGCTGGCGCTGGCCGACGCAGAAGCGGTGGGTCTGATCGGCATCGAGGTCGATCCGCGGATACTCAGCCAGGCCGGCCGCCAATGGCAGCAGCAACGCGTCCATGCCCGTCTCGTCACCCGCCTCGACCATCGCCCGCAGCTGATCCAGGGTGACCATCGCCGGTTCACGGAATGGCTCGACCCAGAGGCGGCGCAGCGCGCTGATGTGGGCACCACAGCCCAGCGCCTCGCCCAGGTCGCGGGCCAGGCTGCGGATGTAGGTGCCGGAGCCGCAGGTCACCCGCAGGCGCAGCCGTTCCGGCTGCTGCTCCAGCACCTCGATGGCATGCACGTGGACCTCGCGTTCCGGGGCCTCGATGACATCGCCACGGCGGGCCTTCACATACAGCGGTTCCCCACCCTGCTTCAGCGCCGAATAGATCGGGGCGCGTTGGCGGATGCTGCCGGTCAGCGGCACCAGCGCCGCCTGCAGGGCCTCGGCGCTGATCGAAGGCACCGGGCGCTGCAGCAGCACCTGGCCTTCGGCGTCATCGGTATCGGTGGTCTGGCCGAGCATGATCTCGGCGTCGTAGGCCTTGGCCGAGCCGAGCAGCAGGCCGGCGATCTTGGTTGCCTCGCCGAAGCACAGCGGCAACAGGCCGGTGGCCAGCGGATCAAGGCTGCCGGTATGGCCGCCCTTCTCGGCACGGAACAGGCGACGGGCCACCTGCAAGGCGGCGTTGGAGCTCATGCCGGTCGACTTGTCGAGCAGCAGGATGCCATCCAGGCGGCGGAACTGAATTCGGGTCATGACAGAATTTCGTAGAGTCGAGCCATGCTCGACTGCCGCAGCGGGGTCTGCATCAGACATCGCGCAGCCGGAATGCAACAACGCCGGGCATGCCCGGCGTCGCGCGCTTATTCTTCGTCGCTCTCGCGACGCTTCTCCGCGGCCAGCGTATCGGGCAGGTCGCGCAGGATGTTGTCGATGTGCTCACCACGGTCGACCGAGTCGTCGTAGTGGAAGTGCAGTTCCGGCACGTGGCGCAGCTTCATCGCGCGGGCCAGGTCCATGCGCAGGCGATAGCCCAGCTCCTTCAGGCCGGCCACGGCTTCAGCCGAACGTTCGGGCATCAGCGCGGTGACGAACACCTTGGCATGGGCCATGTCGCGGGTGATTTCCACGTCGGACACGCTCACCGAGGGCAACCCGTGCTCACGCACGGCGTTGTGCACCAGGGTGCCGAGTTCACGGCGCAGCTGGGCGGAGACACGGTCGGTT
>NZ_JAOCLC010000043.1:0-43586 GCF_029845105.1 Stenotrophomonas sp. GD03654
CGAGGCATGCCTCGGGCGGGTTGGGCAGGACGCCCAACCCCGGTCTTGCCGTGTGCGCAGGACAGCGCACACGAGCAAGCGGCGACCGAGCCTACAGGGACGTATTCACGGCGTCCCCCAGACAATCCACCCGCCCGGCCAAGTCAAGCATCGCTGAACCATCACCGCAGAGGGGGCTCAGCCCGGTGGCCGGGAAACCTCAGTACCCCGCCGCCTGCCCGTCCTTGCGGCTCTCCGAAGCGCCGTAGTAAACCCCGGTCTCGGGATCGCGCATGATCGCCTGGTACCCACCATACGGACCGTCGGCGAACACGATGCGATGCCCCTTGCGCATCAGCGCACGCACCGTCTCGTACGGGAAGCCGGTTTCCAGATTCACTTCACCACCATCGGTCATCGCCGTGGCCTGACCCGTCGGTTCAGTCGAGCCTTCGTGCTGGATGCGCGGTGCATCACCGGCTTCCTGCAGGTTCATGCCGAAGTCCACCAGGTTCATCACGATCTGCGCGTGGCCCTGCGGCTGCATCGCGCCGCCCATCACGCCGAAGCTGGCATACGGCTTGCCGCCCTTGGTGATGAAGGCAGGAATGATGGTCTGGAAGGGGCGCTTGCCCGGCGCGTAGCCGTTGGGATGGTTCTTCTGCAGCACGAACATCTCGCCGCGGTCCTGCAGGATGAAACCCAGACCGGGCGGTGCCATGCCGCTGCCCATGCCACGGTAGTTGGACTGGATCAGCGAGACCATCATGCCGTCGGCGTCGGCCACGGTCATGTAGATCGTGTCGCCCTCCTCCAGCTGCTTCGGCGTGCCCGGCTGCACTTCCTTCAACGCCTTTTCCATCGAGATCAGCGCGCGGCGCTGCGCGGCGTATTCCTTGGAGATCAGCTTCTGCACCGGTGCCGGCTGGAACGCCATGTCGGCGTAGAAGCGTGCACGGTCGGCGAAGGCCAGCTTCTTCGCTTCAACGAACAGGTGCACATGCTCCGGTGAACCAAACGGGATCTTCGAGAAGTCGTAGCCTTCCAGCACGTTGAGGATCTGCAGCGCGGCAATGCCCTGGCTGTTCGGCGGCAGTTCCCACACGTCGTAGCCACGGTAGTTGCTGCTGACCGGTTCGACCCATTCGCCATGGTGATCGGCCATGTCCTGATAGCTCAGGTAGCCACCGTTGGCCTTGAAGTAGTCGCCGATGGTGCGGGCGATGTCACCCTTGTAGAAGGCGTCGCGTCCGCCATCGGCGATCTTCTGCAGCGTGCTGGCCAGATTCGGGTTCTTCCACATCTCGCCCTTGCGCGGGGCGTGGCCGTTGATCGTGAACTGCTCCTTGAAGCCCGGGTACTGCGACAGCTTGGGTACCGAGCGGTCCCAGTAGTAGGCGATCACTTCAGCCACCGGGTGGCCCTCGCGGGCGTAGCGGATGGCCGGCGCCAGGTTGTCGGCCATCGGCTTGCGACCGAAGCGATCGTGCAGTGCGAACCAGCCGTCGACCGCGCCAGGTACCGACACCGGCAGCGGGCCGGTGGCCGGGATGTCCTTCAGGCCACGGCGCTGGAACTCGGCCAGGGTGAGCGACTTCGGCGAGCGCCCCGAGCCGTTGTAGCCATAGAGCTTCTGCGTCTTCGGGTCCCAGACGATGGCGAACAGGTCGCCGCCGATGCCGTTGCCGGTGGGCTCCATCAGGCCCAGCGCTGCGTTGGCCGCGATGGCGGCATCCACCGCCGAGCCACCGCCCTTCATCACGTCCAGCGCGATCTGGGTGGCCAGCGGCTGCGAGGTGGCGGCCATCGCATGGGGGGCGATCACCTCCGAACGGGTGGCGAAGGTGTGGCCGGTAATGCGGTCGGCGGCAAAGGACAACGCGGGCACGGCAGCCAGCACGGCGGCGGCGAGCAGGGAACGGGCAAGGCGTCGGGACACGGTCGGGTTCCGATGGAAGGGTGGTTCCCCGATCTTCGCCGCTATGGCCTTCACGCGGCATCGGGCAGAGGTCATGGACGTCGATCCTGGGGGCGAAAATCCGCCGGATTCCGCGCAAAAACGGCTCTGAAAGGAGTGAATTCGGGTTCACTGAAACACTTTCAGCGGCAACCATCCTTGTGCCGCAAGCGATTGCGCTGGACGCACTGGAAACCGATAAAAAATCCGTCGCGAGGGTTGACATCGCCGAAACGGCTATGTTTCTCTCGATCACATGTTGCATCACAACACGCCACCGCGAACCCACATCGAAGCCGCCGACACCGGCGCCGCCTCGCTGCGTTCGATTCTTGTGCTCGTACTTATTACCCAACCAACAGGTGCGGGACGAGCCAGCGTGTAAGCAACAAACACACCGGAACTCATCAAAACCCGCACCCGCCCAGGTGCGGGTTTTTTCATTTCAGGACCTGGTTTCAGACGCAACCACCATGAACACCGCCAACTTCAAAACCTGGACCAGCACCACCACGACACCTCGTAGTGGCTGTGCCTGTGCGACGCATGGCGCCTCCCCCACCGCTTTCCCCTGACCGGCCGGCACGTCACCTCGACGACCGGCCGTTCTTTTTTCTTCCCACCGCAAGGAACCTCCCCCATGAGCACCAACGACCTGCCCCAGACCAAGATCGCCGTCATCGGCTACGGCAGCCAGGGCCGCGCCCACGCACTGAACCTGCGCGAATCCGGCTTCGACGTGGTGGTAGGCCTGCGTCCGGGTGGCCCGACCGAGGTCAAGGCACAGGCTGATGGCTTCACCGTGAAAGCACCGGCCGATGCGGTGAAGGATGCGGACCTGGTTGCCGTGCTGACGCCGGACATGGTGCAGAAGAAGCTCTACGACGACGTGCTGGCTGCGAACATGAAACAGGGTGCGGTGCTGTTGTTCGCGCACGGCCTGAACGTGCACTTCGACATGATCAGGCCGCGCGAGGACCTCGATGTCGTGCTGGTCGCGCCCAAGGGCCCCGGCGCGCTGGTGCGTCGCGAGTATGAAATCGGCCGTGGCGTGCCGTGCATCTGGGCGGTCTACCAGGACAAGAGCGGCAAGGCGGCCGAGTACGCCCTGGCCTATGCGGCCGGCCTCGGCGGCGCCCGCGCCAACCTGATCCAGACCACCTTCAAGGAAGAGACCGAGACCGATCTGTTCGGCGAGCAGGCGGTGCTGTGCGGCGGTGCCTCGGCGCTGGTGCAGGCCGGATTCGAGACCCTGGTCGAAGCCGGCTACCAGCCGGAGATCGCCTATTACGAAGTACTGCACGAACTGAAGCTGATCGTGGACCTGTTCTATGAAGGCGGTATCTCGCGCATGTTGGAGTTCATCTCCGAGACCGCGCAGTACGGCGACTACGTCAGCGGCCCGCGCGTGATCGACGCCGGCACCAAGGAACGCATGAAGGAGGTGCTGAAGGACATCCAGGACGGCACCTTCACCAAGAACTGGGTGGCCGAGTACGAAGCGGGCCTGCCGAACTACAACAGGTTCAAGCAGGCCGACCTGGAGCACCCGATCGAAAAGGTGGGCAAGGAACTGCGCGCCAAGATGGTCTGGTTGCAAGGACAGGCCGCGTAACCACGCGGCCTCCCCCACCCGCTTTGCAAGGTTCCCCCATGAACTCTTCGACACATCGCAGCGCGCCGCCCAACGGCGCGCGCTGGCTGACCCAGGCGCTGGAAGCCGAAGGCGTCCGTACGCTGTTCGGCTATCCCGGTGGCACCATCATGCCGTTCTACGACGCGCTGGTGGATTCGTCGCTGAAGCACATCCTGGTACGCCATGAGCAGGGCGCGGCGCTGGCCGCCAATGGTTTCGCCCGCGCCAGCAACCAGGTGGGCGTCTGCGTGGCCACGTCCGGCCCAGGCGCCTCGAACCTGGTCACCGGCATTGCCGATGCGATGCTGGATTCGGTACCGATGGTCTGCATCACCGGCCAGGTCGGCACGCCGCTGCTGGGCACCGACGCCTTCCAGGAGCTGGATGTATTCGGCCTGACGATGCCGATCGTCAAGCACAGCTGGCTGGTGCGCAGCGTCGATGACCTGCCGCGCGTGGTGGCCGATGCGTTCCGCATCGC
This sequence comes from Stenotrophomonas sp. GD03654, assembly GCF_029845105.1. Lineage (NCBI taxonomy): Bacteria > Pseudomonadati > Pseudomonadota > Gammaproteobacteria > Lysobacterales > Lysobacteraceae > Stenotrophomonas > Stenotrophomonas sp. GD03654. The sequence continues at coordinate 4,054 of NZ_JAOCLC010000043.1, forward strand.
CCGCGAGGGCCGTCCCGGCCCGGTGCTGATCGACCTGCCCAAGGATGTGCAGCTGGCCGATGCCAGCCATCTGCCGGTGCATGTGCCCAGCAGCGTTGAACCGCCGCCGGCGCCGGCCGAGGCCGCCATCGCCGAGGCCATCGCCGCACTGGCGGCGGCCGAGAAGCCGGTGGTCTACGCCGGTGGTGGCATCGCGCTGGGTGATGCCGTGCAGGACCTGCGCGACTTCGTCGAGGCCAGCGCCATCCCCACGGTGATGACACTGCGCGGGCTGGGTGCACTGCCGGCCAGTCATCCGCAGTCGCTGGGCATGCTGGGCATGCACGGCACCCGCGCAGCCAACATGGCGGTGCAGGAAAGCGACCTGCTGCTGGTGCTGGGTGCGCGTTTCGATGACCGCGCCACCGGCAAGCTGGCCGAGTTCGCGCCATTCGCCCGCGTCGTCCACATCGATGCGGACGCCTACGAGATCTCCAAGCTGCGCAGTGCCGACGTCGCCGTGCCTGGCAATGTCGGTCACGCCATCCGCGCCCTGCGTGCGGCCTTCCCCTCCCCAAAGGCCCACCAGGATGCATGGCGCAAACGCTGTGCGCAGCACCGCGATCGCTTCGCCGCCCGCTACGACGCACCGGGCCAGCACATCTACGCCCCGGCGCTGCTGAAGCGACTGAGCGAGCTGGCCCCGGCCGATGCGGTGATCGCCTGCGATGTCGGCCAGCACCAGATGTGGGTGGCCCAGCACTGCCGCTTCAACCACCCCCGCAACCACCTGACCAGTGGCGCGCTGGGCACCATGGGCTTCGGTCTGCCCGCCGCGATGGGTGCACAGTTTGCCTGCCCCGATCGCACCGTGGTGCTGGTGTCCGGCGACGGCAGCTTCATGATGAACGTGCAGGAGCTGGCGACCATCGCCCGCTGCCGCCTGCCGGTGAAGATCGTGCTGCTGGACAACAGTTCGCTGGGCATGGTGCGGCAGTGGCAGGAACTGTTCTTCGCCGAGCGTTACAGCGAGATCGACCTGTCCGACAACCCGGACTTCGTGGCACTGGCGCAGGTGTTCGGCATCGCCGCCACCCGCATCGACAACCGCGACGACGTGGAAGGCGGCCTGGCCGCGCTGCTGGCCGAACCGGGCCCGGCACTGCTGCACGTGGCCATCGATGCACGCGCCAACGTGTGGCCGCTGGTGCCGCCGAACACCGCCAACAGCACGATGCTGGAAAGCAACCCCGCCCATGCCCGCCAGGAGACCCCCAATGCAATACCGGCTTGACCTGGTGCTGCACCCGGCCGAAGGCGCGCTGCTGCGCGTGATCGGCATGGCCGAACGCCGTGGCTTTGCGCCGCGTGCGATCAGCGGCGCACCGGTGGCCGCCGACGATGGCCGCTGGCACCTGCAGCTGGTGGTGGACGGCCAGCGCCCAGCGGAAACGCTGTGCCGGCAGATCGAGAAGATCTACGACTGCGTGTCCGTGCAGGTCACCGCCGTGGAAGGAGTAGCCCCATGAACACCCGTACCGTAGCGACCACGGTGCCGGTACGGAGGCGTCTTCTTCGTCGCCCGTGCCCGCATGCGGCGGTCTTCCGCACCGCGCTGGTGGCCCATGCCGGCCGCTGATGCCAGCCAGGAAAGCGATGTCGGCGACGTAAGCGTTGCCGACGTTCTGGCGGCGCAGGCCCGCCTGCGCCGCTTCCTGCCGCCCACCCCACTGCACCATGCCGAACGCTTCGGTACCTGGCTGAAGCTGGAGAACCTGCAGCGCACCGGTTCCTACAAGGTACGCGGCGCATTGAATGCGCTGCTGGCCGGTCGCGAGCGCGGTGACACCCGGCCGGTGATCTGTGCCTCGGCCGGCAACCATGCGCAGGGCGTTGCGTGGGCGGCCTATCGCCTGGATGTGCCGGCCATCACCGTGATGCCGCACGGCGCACCGGCCACCAAGATCGCCGGCGTCGCTCACTGGGGCGCCACCGTGCGCCAGCATGGCAACAGTTACGATGAGGCCTACGCCTTCGCGGTCGAACTGGCGCAGCGCCACGGCTACCGTTTCCTGTCCGCGTTCGACGATGCCGATGTGATTGCCGGCCAGGGCACGGTCGGCATCGAGCTGGCCGCGCACGCGCCGGACGTGGTGATCGTGCCGATCGGCGGCGGTGGCCTGGCCTCCGGCGTTGCACTGGCACTGAAATCACAGGGCGTGCGCGTGGTCGGCGCGCAGGTGGAAGGCGTTGATTCGATGGCACGTGCGATCCGCGGTGACGTACGCGAGATCGCTCCCGTTGCCTCGCTGGCCGACGGCGTTCGCGTGAAGATTCCCGGCTTCCTGACCCGCCGCCTGTGCACCTCGCTGCTGGACGACGTGGTGATCGTGCGCGAAGCCGAGCTGCGCGAAACCCTGGTGCGGCTGGCACTGGAAGAACACATCATCGCCGAGGGCGCCGGTGCGTTGGCGCTGGCGGCAGGCCGCCGCGTTGCCGGCCGCCGCAAGTGCGCGGTGGTGTCCGGCGGGAACATCGATGCCGGTGTCCTGGCCGGCCTGCTCACCGACATCCGTCCGCGCCCGCCGCGCAAACCGCGGCGACGGCGCAGCGAACCCCCGCGCTCGCCCGCCAAGGCCAGCGCCACCGCTTCCCCCACCTCTTCCCCTTCCCCCCTGCAAGCCGTCGCACCCGCTGTCGAGGAGATTTCCCTGTGACCACCATCGAACGAATTACCACCCCGCGCATCCGCATCTTCGACACCACCCTGCGTGACGGCGAGCAGTCCCCCGGCTGCAGCATGAGCCCGCCGCAGAAGCTGGTGATGGCGCGTGCGCTGGACGAACTGGGCGTGGACATCATCGAGACCGGCTTCCCGGCCAGCTCGCAGTCCGACCGCGAGGCGATGGCACTGATCGGCCGCGAACTGCGCCGCCCGAGCCTGAGCCTGGCGGTGCTGTCGCGCTGCCTGCAGGCCGATATCGAAACCTCGGCACGTGCATTGGAAGCGGCCGCCAACCCGCGCCTGCACGTGTTCCTGTCCACCAGCCCGCTGCACCGTGAGCACAAGCTGCGGATGACCCGCGAGCAGGTGCTGGAATCGGTACGCAAGCATGTATCGCTGGCACGCTCGTACATCGACGATGTCGAATTCTCGGCCGAGGATGCCACCCGCACCGAGCTGGACTACCTGATCGAAGTCTCGCGCGTGGCCATTGCCGCCGGCGCCACCACCATCAACCTGCCCGACACCGTCGGCTTCACCACGCCGGAAGAAATCCGCGCGATGTTCCAGCAGGTCATCGCCGGCGTCGCCGACGTTCCGAACGCCGCCAATGTGATCTTCAGCGCGCACTGCCACAACGACCTGGGCCTGGCCGTGGCCAATTCGCTGGCCGCCATCGAAGGCGGCGCGCGCCAGGTCGAGTGCACCGTCAACGGCATCGGCGAGCGCGCCGGCAACTGTTCGCTGGAAGAGATCGCGATGGTGCTGAAGGTGCGCCAGGCCTTCTACGAGCAGGACAGTTCGATCAACACCCCGCGCATCGTGGGCACCTCGCAGCTGCTGCAGCGCCTGGTCGGCATGCCGGTACAGCGCAACAAGGCCATCGTCGGCGCCAATGCGTTCGCCCACGAATCGGGCATCCACCAGCACGGCATGCTGCGCCACCGTGGCACCTACGAGATCATGCGTCCGGAAGACGTGGGCTGGGAAGACTCGCAGATGGTGCTGGGCCGCCACAGTGGCCGCGCTGCCGTCGAAGCGCGCCTGCGTGCACTGGGCTTCTGGCTGGACGAAGACGAACTGAAGCTGGTGTTCGAGCAGTTCAAGGGCCTGTGCGAACAGCAGCGCGTGGTCACCGATGCCGACCTGCAGACGCTGATGCAGGGCGGCTCCAACGCACAGGGCTACCGCCTGGCCTCGATGACCATCAGCGATGTCGGCAGCCGCGCCAACGCGCTGGTGGAACTGTCCGACCCGGACGGCAACCGCGTGGCCGAGACCGCACAGGGCGACGGCCCGGTCGATGCGCTGTTCGGCGCGCTGTCGGCCGCCACCGGCGTGCAGCTGATGCTGGACAGCTACCACGTGCACAGCGTCGGCATCGGTGCCGATGCGCGCGGCGAAGCCAACCTGAGCGTGCGCCATGAAGGGGTGGAGTACGACGGCACCGGCACCAGCAAGGACATCATCGAAGCCTCCGCACTGGCCTGGCTGGATGTTGCCAACCGCCTGCTGCGCCAGCGCCAGGCTACCGCCCACAGCAGCACCGACGTTCCCACCCCTGCCACCGCCTGAGGAACCTGCCATGAGCGCCTTCGACACCCCCAGCCCGGCCAGCGCCGCTGGCCAGCAGTGGAACGCCCAGGACTATGCGATCGATGCCGGCTTCGTGCCCTTGCTCGGCGGCGCGGTAGCGCGCCTGCTCAACCCGCGCTTCGGTGAACGCATCCTCGATCTGGGCTGTGGCGATGGCGTACTCAGCACCGAACTGGCCCTGAGCGGTGCGCGCATCCACGGCGTGGATGCCTCGCCGGAACTGGTGATCGCTGCCCGTGCGCGCGGTGTCGACGCCCAGGTGATGGACGGCCACGCACTGGCCTTCGACAGCGAGTTCGATGCGGTGTTCAGCAACGCGGCACTGCATTGGATGGGTACACCGGACCGCGTGCTGGAAGGCGTGCGCCGTGCGCTGCGCCCCGGTGGCCGCTTCGTCGCCGAGTTCGGCGGCCACGGCAACGTGGCCACGATCATCGCGGCGGTACAGGCTGCACGCGTGGCCCACGGCCACGGCGCCAGCGCCTTCCAGTGGTACTTCCCGACGGCCGATGCCTATGCTGACCGCCTGCGCCAGCATGGCTTCCACGTGCAGCTGATCGAGTGCACGCCGCGCCCAACCGCGCTGCCGACCGGCGTGGCCGGCTGGCTGCGGGTATTCGCCGCACCGCTGCTGGACGACCTGCCGGCCGAGGCACGCGCCACCGTGCGCGAAGCCGCCAGCGCGCTGCTGGCCGAGCTGCCGCGCAATGCCGCCGGCCAGCCACTGGCCGACTACGTGCGACTGCGCGTGCTCGCCCGCCGTCGCTGACTTGACCGTTCCGCTTTCTTTACTGATGTTCGCTATTTCGTACTTCTGCCAGGCATACGCATGACTTCCGCACCCCGCACCCTGTACGACAAACTGTGGGACGCCCACGTGGTGGTTCCCGAATCCGACAGCGCCCCCGCCGTGCTGTACATCGACCTGCACCTGATCCACGAGGTGACCTCGCCGCAGGCGTTCACCGAACTGCGCGAGCGCGGCCTGAAGCCGCGCCGCCCGGATCGGACCAAGGCAACGATGGACCATTCCACGCCGACTCTGCCGGCCGGTGCCGACGGCAAGCTGCCCTATGCCAGCGCCGCCTCCGAAGCGCAGGTCGCCACGCTGGCGCGCAACTGCGCCGAGCACGGCATCGAACTGTTCGACATGGCCTCGGACAACCGCGGCATCGTCCACGTGATCGCGCCGGAACAAGGCTTCACCCAGCCCGGCATGACCATCGTCTGCGGCGACAGCCACACCTCCACCCATGGTGCCTTCGGTTCACTGGCCTTCGGCATCGGCACCAGTGAAGTCGGCCACGTGCTGGCCACGCAGTGCCTGCTGCAGCGCAAGGCGAAGACGTTCGCGATCACCGTTGACGGCGCGCTGGCACCGGGCGTCGGCGCCAAGGATGTGGTCCTGCACATCATCGGCGTGATCGGCGTCAACGGCGGCACCGGCCACGTGATCGAATTCCGTGGCAGCACCATCGAAGCGATGGACATGGAACAGCGCATGACCCTGTGCAACATGTCGATCGAAGCGGGTGCGCGTGCCGGCATGGTGGCGCCGGACCAGGTCACCTTCGACTTCGTCGCCGCTACGCCGCGCGGGCCGAAGGGCGCCGATTTCGACGCCGCCGTGGCGCGCTGGCAGCAGCTGCGCAGCGATGAGGGCGCGCGTTTCGACAGCGAAGTGCACATCGACGCCGCCGACATCCGCCCGACCCTGACCTGGGGTACCCATCCGGGCACGGCTATCGCGGTGGATGCGCCGATTCCGGCGGCCAACGATGCCGCCGCACAGAAGGGCCTGGACTACATGCATTTCCAGGCCGGCAAGGCGCTGGCCGGAACGCCGGTGGATGTGGTGTTCGTCGGTTCGTGCACCAACGGCCGGCTGAGCGACATGCGCGAAGTGGCGCAGGTACTGCGCGGTCGTCGCGTCGCTGACCGGGTTCGCATGCTGGTGGTGCCCGGCTCGGAGATCGTCAAGCGCGAGGCCGAGGCCGAGGGTATCCATGAGATCGTGCGTGCGGCCGGAGCGGAGTGGCGCGAGCCGGGCTGCTCGATGTGCATTGCCATGAACGGCGATCTGGTTGCACCTGGCCAGCTGGCCGTGAGCACCAGCAACCGCAACTTCGAAGGCCGCCAGGGTCCCGGCTCGCGCACGCTGCTGGCCTCGCCGATGAGCGCCGCGTGGGCCGCAGTGAATGGGCATGTCGCCGATACCCGCGAGCTGTTCGCACAGGAGGTGGCGTGATGGCCGGTTTCCGTACCCTGACCTCGTCCAGCGTGGTGCTGGCGCAGACCAACATCGACACCGACCAGATCATTCCGGCGCGGTTCCTGTCCACCACCGAACGCGCTGGCCTGGGCCGCAACGCCTTCAATGACTGGCGCTGGCAGGCCGACGGTTCGCCGGTGGCCGACTTCGCCTTCAACCAGCCGCACAACGCCGGCCGCAGCATCCTGCTGGCGGGCCGCAACTTCGGCTGCGGCTCATCGCGCGAGCATGCACCTTGGGCCCTGACCGACCTCGGCCTGCGTGCCATCGTCAGCAGCGAGATCGCCGATATCTTCCGCGGCAACTCGCTGAAGAACGGCCTGCTGCCGATCGTTCTGGACGAAGCCGACGTGCAGGCGCTGATGCAGCGCCCGGACGACGAGCTGACCATCGACGTGGCCGCGCGCGAGCTGCGCACGCCTGACGGCCGCGTCTATTCCTTCCCGCTGGATGGCTTCTCGCAGACCTGCCTGCTGGAAGGTGTCGACCAGTTGGGGTATCTGTTGGGCCGTGTCCCTGAAATCGAACGTTACGAGAGTGAGCATGCACGCTGAAATCGTTGTCCTGCCCGGTGATGGCATCGGCCCGGAAGTCGCCGCCGCCGCAGTCGCCGTCCTGAAGGCCGTCGCCGAACGCTTCAACCACACCTTTACCTTCAGCGAGCACGACATCGGTGGCATCGCCATCGACCGCCATGGCGAGCCGCTGCCCGCCTCCACCCTGGCTGCCTGCCAGGCTGCCAACGCCGTACTGCTGGGCGCGGTTGGCGGCCCGAAGTGGTCCGACCCGAACGCTAAGGTGCGCCCGGAACAGGGCCTGCTGGCGATCCGCAAGGCGTTGGGCCTGTATGCGAACCTGCGTCCGGTGCGTACCCATGAGGCCGCGTTGCACGCGTCGCCGATCAAGGCCGAGCTGCTGCAGGGCGTGGACTTCGTGGTGGTACGCGAACTGACCGGTGGCATCTACTTCGGCGACAAGACCCGCGACGCCGACAGCGCCAGTGACCTGTGCCGCTACACCGTGGCCGAGATCGAACGCGTGCTGCGCAGCGCCTTCCGCCTGGCGCAACAGCGCCGCGGCAAGGTCACTTCGGTGGACAAGGCCAACGTGCTGGAAACCTCGCGCCTGTGGCGTGACGTAGCTGCACGCATCGGTCGCGAAGAGTTCCCGGACGTGGCGCTGGAGCACCAGCTGGTCGACTCGATGGCCATGCACCTGCTGGCCAAGCCGCGCGAGTACGACGTGATCGTGACCGAGAACATGTTCGGCGACATCCTCACCGATGAGGCCTCGATGCTGGCCGGCTCACTTGGCCTGCTGCCCTCGGCCTCGCTGGGCGAACCCGGTGCGGTCGGCATCTACGAACCGATCCACGGTTCGGCGCCGGACATCGCCGGCAAGGGCATCGCCAACCCCTACGCGACGATCTTCAGCGCGGCGATGCTGCTGCGTCATTCGCTGGGCCTGGAAGCCGAAGCCGCCGCGGTGGAAGCGGCCGTGCATGCGGTGCTGGATGATGGGGTGTTCACCGCAGACCTGGCCGCCCGGGGTTCCGCCGTGAGCACGGCGGCCGCCACCGACGCGGTACTGGCCAAGCTGGGGTGATGCATGCGGGTGTCGGGACACGCTCGGCACCCGGCCCTGTGCCGGTGATGCGATCCGCTCAGCGCGGACGGCTGCGCACGTAGTCGCTGGCGCAACCGGCGATGACGTGATTTTCGTCGGTACGCATGACAATGTGCTGCGGGATCCAGTCGCCCCCCTTGAACGCCATCGGCGGCAATGCGCGCTGCCAGGTAGCTTTGCCTACCTGGTGCGAGGTGCCCATGCCGGCCTGGGCAAGCACGGGCGCCACCGCAACGTCACCGAGGTCGGCACCAAAGAAGCCGCCGAAGGCCAGCGTGATCGTACGCGTCGCCACGCCATGCATCTGGATGGGCGACTGCAACCCAATCACCAGCAGAGGCAGCTTGGCATCACCCACGGTGTAGCTCACTTCGCTGACTGATCGTACCTCCTGTGGCCATTCCAGCTGCGAGCGCTCGGAAATGCCCTGCCAGAAGGCCTGCAGCCGGCCCATCGTAGCCTCGTCGGCGTGGCACTCGCTGGCCTCCTGCAGGTCCTGGACAGCCATTGCCGGACGTGCCGCGGCGTCCTTGCCCGTTCCCTGGGGTGAACACCCCAGTCGATGGCCATCACCCGCACTGCGCACAATGACCGACGCAGTGGGTGCCGACCATAGCTCGAACGGCTCACGCAGCGTGCTCGACTGCAGGTGCAGGCCATAGGCAGCGATGACGCGCTCGCGCTGTGCACCGTCAAGCGCAATCGAGAAGCCGAAGGGGTCGGCAACGACCTGCCGCGCATCAATACCGTGGACCGTCATCGGCTGTGGCAGTGTGATGACAGTCATCCGGTGATCGTCATCCGCCCCTTTCTCCTCGAAACGCCAGTCGCGCAGTTCCGCAGTGCGTTCGGCGACGTCGGTATAGCGTGCCGCGCGCAGGCGGCTGACGACGCGCTGCTGAAGATCCGGGCCTGCGCTGCATTCAAGCACCTCGCGCAGATCATTCTGGAACAGCACTGCATCTGTCTCTGCGGTCTGCGCACGGGCGCTCCCGCTGCAGGCAGTCAGCAGCAGCGCCAAAGCGCAGGTCGTGCGGAAAAACATGGCAGGCGCTCCGGCCCTGGAACAGCGCACGATTGTGCCTGCATGCCTTCCGCAGCGTCGAGCCCGCGCGACGTTACTTGGTGGTGTAACCGCCATTGACCAGGATGGTCTGCCCGGTCATCCACCAGCCATCGGTGACCAGGAAGCGGATCCACAGCACGATGTCGGCGATGTCGGTCAGGCCGGTGCGGGTGAAAGGCGACAGTGCCGCAGCCGTCTTGTGATACGCCTGCGCGTCGGCACTCTCGGCCGGATAGAAGAACGGCGTGTCCATTGGACCGGGGCCGATCGCGGTCACAGAGATGCCGCGCTCACCGAACTCCTTCGACGCCGCACGGGTGAAATGCTCGACCGGGGCCTTGGTGCCGGCGTAGCTGGAGTAGAACGGCGTGAACGCACCCAGCAGCGAGGTGACCAGGGTGCAGATCCGGCCGCCGTCGTTGACGTGACGTCCCGCCTCCTTGAGGAAGAAGAACGCGGCCTTGGCGTTGACTGCGCTCATCTCGTCGTACTCCGCTTCGCTGATGTCCAGCAGCGGCTTCTTCAATACCTTGCCGACCGTATTGATGGCGATGTCGGGACGCCCGACTGCGGCCACGGCATCGGCGAACAAGCGCTCCATCGCTGCGGCCGAGGTCAGGTCGCCCTGCAAGGCCACCGCCTTGCTGCCGGCGGCCTGCACGTCGGCGACGGTCGCCTCTGCATCAGCTTGGGTGGCGGCGCTGTTGTAGTGGATGACGATGGCTTTGGCGCCTTGGCTGGCGAAGTCGCGGGCGATCAGTCCGCCCAGGTTCTTGGCGCCACCGGCGATCAGCACGGTCTTGCCCTTGAGGGAATGGTCGGTCATGGCCTCGATCTCGGTCTCGGAAGGGGGCTGCCCGGGGTGGCAACCCTGCCCTGACGACGATATCGTGCAGAAAATGCGGATAAAGCCCGCCACATTGACTTAACTTTCCAGAACCAGCGAACAATGGACCGGATCGATCGCTTCCGCATCTTCACCCGGGTCGTGGAGTGCGCCAGCTTCACCCGCGCCGCCGACCAGCTCGGCCTGCCCCGCTCCACCGTCTCGGCAGCCATTGCGGAGCTGGAGCAGCGGCTCGGCACCCGCCTGCTGCAGCGCTCGACCCGACGAGTGTCCACTACCCACGACGGCGACGTGTTCCATGCCCGCTGCCTGCGCCTGATCGCCGAGGTTGAGGACGCCGAAACGCTGTTCCGCCAGGACGACGCGCAGCCGATGGGCCTGCTGAAGATCGACGTGCCCAGCCGCATCGGCCGTCGCATCATCGCTCCGGCGCTGCCCGGGTTCTTCGCGCAGTATCCGCAGGTGGAAGTGGACCTGGGCATGACCGACCGCGCAGTGAACCTGATCGAAGACGGCTGCGATGCCGTGCTGCGGGTCGGCCAGCTGGGTGACTCCAGCCTGGTGGCGCGCACACTGGGCAAGCTCGACTTCGTCAACGTTGCCGCGCCGGCCTACCTGCGCGGGCACGGCGTGCCACAGCATCCCGCCGACCTGCAGCAGCACCGCGCAGTGAACTATGCGTCGCCGACCACGGCGCGGGTGGAACCGTGGGAGTGGCAGGACGGCGGCCAGCTGCGCACGCTGCCGATGCCCGGCTGGGTGCGGGTGAACAGCGCCGAGGCGTCGATCGCGTGCTGCGTGGCGGGGTTGGGGCTGCTGCAGATTCCGCGCTACGACGTGCAGGCCGAACTGCAATCAGGCGCATTGGTGGAGGTGATGCCGCAGTACGTGGCGCAGCCCTTGCCGGTGACTCTGTTGCAACCGCATCGCCAACACCGTGCGCTGCGCGTGCAGGTGTTCATTGAATGGCTGCTGCCGGTGCTGCGGATCGGCCTGCAGCTGCAGTAGATCCACGCCATGCGTGGATGCCTCTGTAGAGTCGAGCCATGCTCGACTCATCCCGTCATCGCGCGAAGAGCAGCCGAGCATGGCTCGGCTCTACAGAAAGCAGATCCCGCGAGCAGATCAGTCCGCGCCCTGCGTGGATGCGTTCCGCAGTGCCAACCAAGGTTGGCACCTACCAGGGCAACGACCGGCTGCAGTAGATCCCCGCCATGCGTGGATGCTTCTGTAGGTTCGAGCCATGCTCGACTCACTCCATCATCGCGCGAAGAGCAGCCGAGCATGGCTCGGCTCTACAGAAAGCAGATCCCGCGAGCAGATCAGCCCGCGCCCTGCGTGGATGCGTTCCGCAGTGCCAACCAAGGTTGGCACCTACCAGGGCAACGACCGGCTGCAGTAGATCCACGCCATGCGTGGATGCTTCTGTAGAGTCGAGCCATGCTCGACTCATCCCATCATCGCGCGAAGAGCAGCCGAGCATGGCTCGGCTCTACAGAAAGCAGATCCCGCGATCAGATCAGTCCGCGCCCTGCGTGGATGCGTTCCGCAGTGCCAACCAAGGCTGGCACCTACCTGGTCAACGACCGGCTGCAGTAGATCCACGCCATGCGTGGATGCCTCTGTAGAGTCGAGCCATGCTCGGCTCATCCCATCATCGCGCGAAGAGCAGCCGAGCATGGCTCGGCTCTACAGAAAGCAGATCCTGCGAGCAGATCAGTCCACGCCACGCGTGGATGCATGCTTCAGTGCCGACCAAGGTCGGCACCTGCCAGGGGCCGAAGCCGCAGAACCCGGGGCATCACGCCCCGGATTCATCCGGCTTGACCCGGAACCACGCCGCGTACAGCGCCGGCAGGAACACCAGGGTCAACACCGTGCCCACGATCAGGCCGCCCATGATCGAGATCGCCATCGAGCCATAGAACGCGCTGCGCGACAGCGGAATCATCGCCAGCACCGCCGCCAGCGCAGTCAGCACAATCGGGCGGAAACGCCGCACCGTCGCATCGATGATCGAATGCCAGCGGTCATGCCCGGCATCGATGTCCTGCTGGATCTGGTCGATCAGGATCACCGAGTTGCGCATGATCATGCCCGCCAGCGCGATGGTGCCCAGCAGCGCCACGAAGCCGAACGGCGCGCGGAACAGCAACAGGAACAGCGTCGCGCCGATGATGCCCAGCGGTGCGGTCACCAGCACCATCGCCGCACGCGAGAAGCTGCGCAGCTGCAGCATCAGCAACGTGGCCACCACGATCAGGAACAACGGCATGCCGGCCTTGATCGAGTTCTGCCCGCGAGCCGAATCCTCCACCGAGCCGCCGGTCTCCAGCAGATAGCCGCTGGGCAGGTCGGCACGGATGCCATCCAGGGTCGGCACGATCTGCTGCACCACGTCCAGCGGCTGCATGCCATCGCTGATGTCGGCACGCACGGTCACCGTCGGCAAACGGTTGCGGTGCCAGATGATGCCGTCCTCGAAGGCGTATTCCAGCCGCGCGACCTGCGACAGCGTCACCGCGGTGCCGCTGCTGGTCGGGATCGCCAGGCTGCCGAGCAGGTCCAGCTGCGCACGCTCGTTGTCCGGGCCACGCAGCAGCATCTCGATCTGGCGGTTGCCTTCGCGATAGGTGCTCACGCTCATGCCCGACAACGAGCTGCTGAGGAACTGGCTGACCTGCGCACTGCTGACGCCCAGCGCGCGGGCGCGGTCCTGGTCGATCACCAGCCGCACCACCTTGCTCGGCTCGCTCCAGTCAAGGTTCACGTTCATCACGTGCGGGTTCTCGCGCACCTTGGCCTCGACCTGGCGCGCGATCGCCTGCACCTGCGCGATGTGCTCGCCGGACACGCGCATCTGCACCGGATAACCGACCGGCGGCCCGTTCTCCAGGCGCGTCACCCGCATCTGCACATCCGGGAACTGACTGATCACGTCCTTCAGCATCCAGTCGCGGGTCGATTCGCGGGCCTTGGCGTCTTCGGTGAGCACCACGAACTGGGCGAAGTTGGTGGCCGGCAGCTGCTGGTCCAGCGGCAGGTAGAAGCGCGGCGAACCGGTACCGACGTAGGCCACGTAGTTGCTGATGCCTTCGCGCCCCTTCAGCAGCTTCTCCAGCTTGTCGGCCTGTGCCTGGGTCGCGGCCAGCGACGCACCTTCGGCCAGCTCGATGTCCACCATCAGTTCCGGGCGGGTCGAGTCGGGGAAGAACTGCTGTGGCACGAAGCGGAACAGCATCAACGAACCGATGAACAGTGCAATGGTCGCAGCGATCACCCACCAGCGATGGCGCAGGCAGGTATCCAGGAACGCCCGGAAGCGGGTGTAGAACGGCCGCTGGTACGGATCATGATCGTGCGCATGCTCCTTCGGTGCGATCCAGCGCGCGAGTGACGGATGCCGGTCGGCCCACTGCAGGCGCTTGGCGCGCCAGCGGCCGGCCAGGCTGTCCGGCTTCGGCAGCTGCGGGTTGAACAGGTCCGGCAGCATCTTGTCACCCAGGTACGGGATGAACAGCACTGCCGCGATCCACGACACCACCAGCGCGATGGTCACCACCTGGAACAGCGAACGGGTGTACTCACCCGTGCTGGATGCCGCCGTGGCGATGGGCAGGAAGCCAGCGGCAGTGATCAGGGTACCGGTCAACATCGGGAAGGCGGTGGATTCCCAGGCGAAACTGGCCGCGCGCAGGCGGTCGTAGCCCTGCTCCATCTTGGTGGCCATCATCTCCACCGCGATGATCGCATCGTCCACCAGAAGGCCCAGTGCCAGCACCAGTGCACCCAGCGAAATCTTGTGCAGGCCGATATCGAAGTAGTGCATGACGAAGAAGGTCATCGCCAGCACCAGCGGGATGGTCACGCCCACCACCAGGCCGGTACGCAGGCCCAGCGAGAAGAAGCTGACCAGCAGCACGATCACCACCGCTTCGGTGAGCACCTGCACGAACTCGCCCACCGACTCTTCCACCGCATGCGGCTGGTCGGACACCTTGCGCAGCTGCATGCCGGCCGGCAGGGTCTTCTGCAGGCGTTCGAACTCGGCATCCAGGGTGGCACCGAGCTTGAGGATGTCTCCGCCGTCCTTCATCGCCACCGCCAGGCCGATCGCATCCTGGCCCATGAAGCGCATCTTAGGCGAGGCCGGGTCGGCAAAGCCACGCTTGACCTCGGCGATGTCGCCCAGATGCAGCGTGCGTTCGCCGGCCTGGATCGGGAATCTGCGGATGTCCTCGATCGAATCGAACTGACCGGTCACGCGCAGCTGCACGCGGTCGGTCGGGGTTTCGAAGAAGCTGGTGGCGCTGACCGCGTTCTGGTCGGCCAGCGCCTGCTGCACCTGTTGCAGCGATACGCCCAGCGTGGCCAGCTTGGTGTTGGACAACTCGATCCACACCTTCTCGTCCTGCAGGCCGACCAGGTCGATCTTGCCGACGTCGGGCACGCGCTGCAGCTCCAGCTGGATGCGGTCGGCATAGTCGCGCATCACCGCGTAGTCGAAGCCTTCGCCGGTCAACGCGTAGATGTTGCCGAAGGTGTCGCCGAACTCATCGTTGTAGAAGGGCCCGACGATCTCCCTCGGCAGCGTCGCGCGGATATCGCCCACGCGCTTGCGCACCTGGTACCACAGGTCCGGGATCTGCTTGGAGCGCAGGCTGTCGCGCGCCATGAAGATCACCTGCGATTCGCCCGGCCGCGAGTACGAACGGATGAATTCGTACTCGCCGGTGTTCATCAGCGCTTTTTCGATCGGCTCGGTCACCTGCCGCGAGACCTGCTCGGCGGTGGCGCCCGGCCACATCGTGCGTACCACCATCGCCTTGAAGGTGAAGGGCGGATCTTCAGACTGGCCCAGGTGCTTGTAGGACCAGGCACCGATGACGGCGAACGCCAGCATCGCGAACAACACCAGCGCACGGTTGCCCAGCGCCCATTCGGAGAGATTGAAGCGGCGCACGGGTCAGTGCCCCTTGCCTGCGGCCGGCGCCGGCTTGGCGGCCGACGGTGCCAGCACCGGGCGGTTCTGGCGATCTACCGGCGTCACCACCTGGCCTTCGCGCAGCAGATGGCCGCCGGCAGCGACCACCCAGTCCGTCGCGCCCACGCCGGACACGACCGGCACGGCCTGCGCGCCGTAGGCACCCACCTGCACCGGCGTTGCCTTCAATGCACCGTTGGACGGATTGACCACCCACACGCTGGCCTTGCCATCACTGCCGCGCAGCACGGCCGCCAGCGGCAGCTGCAACGCACCACTGCGCCCGGCGGTGGCAAACACCCGCGCACTCTGGCCCAGTTCCACTTCGCTCAGTGCTTCCGGCGCCAGGCTCACGCGCGTGGCATAGGTGCGCGCCTGTGCATCGGCGGCCGGGGCGATTTCGCGCAGGGTGCCCGGCAGCAGCTGGCCCGGACGGTTCCACAGTTCCACCTGCACCGACTGGCCGACCTTGTAGTCGCGGATGCTGCTTTCCGGCAGCGCGATCAGCACCTCACGGCCACCATCGGCGGCCAGGGTGAACACCGTCTGCCCCGCGCTCACGACCTGCCCGGCTTCGGCCTGGCGGCTGGCGATCACGCCATCGGCGGGTGCGCGCAGTTGCGCGTACTCGGCCTGGTTGCGGGCCACGGCGAGGTTGGCCCGGGCGGCGTTGGCCTGGCCCTGTGCAGCCTTGAATGCCGCCGTCTGCTGGTCCAGTGCCGAGCGGCTCACCAGCTGGTCTTCCGCCAGCTTGGCATAGCGCTTCTGGTCATCGCGCGCGCGCACCAGGTCTGCTTCCGCCGCCGCCAGCTGCGCCTGCGACGCCGCCGCCTGCGAGGCGTAGTCGGCCGCATCCAGCTCGGCCAGCAGCTGGCCCTTCTTCACCCGCTCGCCAGCGTCGACGAGGCGCCTGACCAGGTTGCCGCCAACCCGGAACGACAGTGGGCTTTCCTGGCGGGCACGCACCTCGCCGGGGTAGGCGGCCGCGGCCTGTCCATCCTGCGTGGTGGGATGCACCACCAGCACCGGGATGGCCGCCGCCGGCTCGGCGGCCTGCTTGCCGCACGCTGCCAACACCACGACCAGTACGCCTACGCCCAACCAACGCATGTTTTTCATGAGGTACAGGACCTGAAAAGAAATCCGGGGGGAACGCGCCGGCAACATACTGTTGCAACGCGGACATTAGTGAACCAGCCGGTATAGTATAAATATCGAACCGCTTGGTCTAGTATTAGCGAAATGAGTTCTCCCACTTCCCGAAAGCCGACGGCCAAGCCCGCTGCCAAGGCTGCCGGTCCCGGGCGCCCCAAGGATCTGGGCAAGCGCGCGGCAATACTCGAGGCAGCCAAGACACTGTTCATCGAACAGGGCTACAGCGGCGTGAGCATGGACAGCATTGCTGCCCAGGCCGGCGTCTCGAAGCTGACCGTCTACAGCCATTTCGGCGACAAAGAGACCCTGTTCTCCGAAGCTGTGCAGTCCAAGTGCATCGAGATGCTGCCCGACGCGCTGTTCGTGGCCGACGTCGAAGGACCCCTGCGTGACCAGTTGCTGGGCATCGGCATGGCGTTCTTCGAGATGATCACTTCCGACGCGGCCCTGTCGATCCAGCGGATGATGATGGCGCCGGAGACCGACGAGCGCCTGCGCGAACTGTTCTGGCAGGCGGGCCCGCAACGCACCTGCGAGGCACTGGCCGACTTCATGCGTTCGCGTGCCGAGCGCGGCGAACTGGATATCCCCGACTGCTACATCGCCGGCCAGCAGTTCCTGACCCTGGTGAAGGGCGAAGTGCACATGCATATGATGTGCGGCATGCCACTGTCCCCCGTCGAGACCGATGCTGCGATCCATGTGGCCGCCAGCGTGGATTTCTTCCTGCGCGCCTACGCGCCGCGGGGGGCTGGGAATGCTGGATAACCAAAACTGAACGAACCGGAGGTCGCGATGACTTCCGGCACTGCGACCCCGGCCACCCCGCAGCTGATGCTCTGGGCGCGCCGCCGGCCTCCGGCACCGGTAAAATGGCCGGCCCACTGCGCTGGATTTGAACCTCATGACGATTGATTACGCCCACGCCCGCGAACTGATGGTGGAACAGCAGATCCGTCCCTGGGACGTGCTGGACATCAAGGTGCTCGACGTCCTGGCCCGCCTGCCGCGCGAGGCCTTTGTCGCCGATGCACACCGGGCACTGGCCTACGCCGATGTCGAACTGCCGATCGGCCATGGCCAGAAGATGATGAAGCCGGTCATCGAGGGCCGTACCCTGCAGGCACTGGATCTGCAGCCGGGTGACGAAGTGCTGGAAGTCGGCACCGGCAGCGGCTTCCTGGCAGCCTGCATCGGCGCGCTGGCGCGCGACGTACTGAGCCTGGAGATCGACCCGGAGCTGGCCGCCGCCGCGCGTGCCCGTCTGGACGCTTCCGGCCTGGGCACCAACATCCGCGTGGAAGTGGCTGACGCCCTGTCCTGGCAGACCGAACGCCGCTTTGACGTGATCTGTGTCACTGGTGCGGTCGACGTGGTGCCGTCACAGTTTGCCTCGTGGCTGCGTCCGGGTGGACGCCTGTTCGTGATCCACGGCCGCTCGCCGGCGATGGAGGCCCTGCTGATCAAGGCCGACGGCAGCACCGAGTCCCTGTTCGAGACCGATATTGATTACCTGCGCGGTGCCGCCCCGGCACCCCAGTTCCACCTCTGAGTCCAAGGAAGCCGCAATGATCCGCCGATCCCTCGCTGTTGCGCTGGCCACTGCCCTGCTGCCGTTGTCCGCCCATGCCGCCGACCTGCTGCAGGTCTACGAAATGGCCCGCAACGGCGATCCGCAGCTGTCCGCCGCCGAATCGACCCGGCTGGTCGACAAGGAAGGTGCCGTGCAGGCGCGCGCCGCCCTGCTGCCGCAGATCAACGGCCAGGCCACGCTGAACCGCACGCGCAGCGAGCCGAACGCCGACGCCAACTCCGGCTCGTTCACCAACAAGCGCCGCACGTACACGATCGACGGCAGCCAGACGCTGTTCAACTGGACCCAGATCAACAACCTGCGTTCGCAGCGCGAGCTGAGCAAGGCGGCGGATTTCACCCTCGATTCGGCCAACGACAGCCTGATCGTTCGCACGTCGGCGGCCTACTTCAACGTGCTGGTGGCGATCGAATCGCTGAACGCCGCACAGACCAACGAAGCGGCCGCGAAAAAGCAGTTCGATTTCGCCGACAAGCGCCTGGAAGTGGGCCTGGCGCCGATCACCGACGTGCACGAAGCGCGCGCCCAGTACGACCAGGCGCGCGCCAACACCATCGTTGCGCAGAACACCCTGGCCGATAACTACCAGGCACTGACCGAGCTGACCGGCCAGCCGGTGGTCAACCTGCGCGGCCTGCCGGCCGACTTCCGCCCGGAAGTGCCGGCCAACCGCGGCAACATCGACGAGCTGGTGCACCAGGCCACCACCCAGAATCCGGCACTGAAAGCGCAGGAGCTGAAGGTCAGCGCCGCCGAGGCAGGGGTGCAGGCTGCCCGTGGCGGTCATTACCCGACCCTGTCGCTGGGCGGCAGCTGGGGCAAGAGCGCGACCTGGGGTGACAGCACCGGCGCGGGTTCGCTGTCGCCGGATGCGCGCACCAACAGCATCGGCCTGACCCTGAGCGTGCCGATCTTCGCCGGCGGTGCCACCCAGTCCGGCGTGCGTCAGGCGTTGGCCCAGCGTGACATCGCCCAGGACGGCTACGAGCAGCAGAAGCGTGCCCTGGACCGCAACACCCGCAATGCCTACCAGACCCTGGTGCAGGGCATCAGCGAAGTGGAAGCGCGCCGCCTGGCGGTGGTCTCGGCACAGAGCGCCTACGATGCTTCGCAGGTCGGGCTGGAAGTCGGTACCCGTACCGTGCTGGACGTGATCCAGAACCAGCGCATCCTGTTCTCGGCGCAGCTGGACTACGCCCAGGCCCGTTACACCTTCCTGCAGAACCGCCTGCTGCTGAGCCAGTCGCTGGGTGCGCTGGATGTGGCCGAGCTGCAGGACGTGAACCGCCTGCTGACCCAGGACGCGGGCAACCCGGCAACGACCACGCACTGAGTGGTCGCCGCGCCGGCAACGAAGAAGCCACCCGCGAGGGTGGCTTTTTTGTGGCCGTTGCACGGCGATCAGCCCGGCCAGACACGCATGCGCTCCACTGCGGCCAACACGCACAGTGCCGCAGCCACGGGCGCAAGCACCAACAAGACGCGTGAGGGTGGCGCCTGCACGCGAAGCACGGTCAGGCACAAGGCCGCCATCACCAGCAGGGTTGCCGGGCCAGGCAGCACCGGCAGCGTACCAACGGGCAGCAGCAGCGCCAGCACCGCCGCCGAGGCCACCACCACGCACCACGCCAGTCGCGCCCGCAATCCTGCCACCGCATGGCTGGCCGCAGGCCACAGCTGCGCCGCCAGGCGCGCGGCAACCCTCATCACTACCAGCAGCAGCGCCGCCAGCCCTGCTGCACCGGCCAGTGGCAGCAACGGCATCATCCAGTGCAGCTGCGGGTGCTGCTGCAGCGCCACCGACAACGGTCGCGTACTGGCCAATGCAGGGAACTCCACCAGTCCTGCCTGCAACGCGGCCAGCACGATAAGCAGCAGCATGGCCAGCAGCAGCATCCCTGCCAGCAGCGGCATGGTCCGTGCCCTCTCCTGCCGGCCCATGCCGGGAAATCCCAGCGCAAGGCCAACGCTGGCGAACACACCGAGCAGCGGTACGCTCGCCGCCAGCACTCCACCCAGTCCGAAACGATAAGGCGCCGTTGCTTCCGGCAACCATGGAATCCAATGTGCGTAGTGCACGTAACGCGCCGCCAGGGCCAGCAGGAGCAGGCCGATGCCGATCTTCATCGTGAGCAACGCACAGGCAGCCAATACCACACGACGTGGCGGCAGCAACCCGACCACGCCAAGCAGAAGCAGGCCGAAGACCGCCGCCAGCTGATCCGGCATGGCGTTGCCGGCATCGATGCCGCAGCGGAGCAGGAACACGCGCAGATGACTGGCCAGGGATTGCGCCGCGCCAGCACTGGTCGCCACCAGCTCCAGCAGCAACATGCCACCCAGCAGGCCGGCAGATGCCCTGCCCGATCCGGCGCGCAGCAGACCCAGCAGGCCATCAACGGGCAGTAGCGGGTTCAGGACGTGCAGACAGCACAGCAGGGGCAAGGTGCCCAGCGCGGCCAACAACAGGCTCAGCACGATGGCCGGTCCCGCCTGCGCGGCGGTGTGCTGGCCGACCAGAGCGATCACGCTGCCCCCCAGCAGCAGCGTCAGTGCCACCGTGGCGACGTGATCCCTGCCGAGGCGGGCATCCCGGTCGAGGCTGTTGTCGCTGTCCATCGCAAGTCCCCTTGATATCCGCCCAGGTGCGGTCGGCAGCAGGCTGGCAGCCTGCGCCAAGGGGCGGTATCAGAATCTGTACCGGGGGCTCCGCGATGTGATCACAGACACGATCGAAGGCCTATAACCGGTCCTGCTGCGACAGGATTCCGGTCGCTAAGCAGAATTGATGTAGTCGATCACGTCAGCCGACCGGCCTGCTGCCGGTAGGCGTCTCAGCTCCGCGGTGGCGGCAGATGCGGCGCGACCAGCGCCAGCGTGCGCTGCAGGGCGCCCCGGCCATTGCTGACCAGCGTGCAGCCAGCGCGCGCCATGTCCTGGCGCGCCTGTACATCGTCGAGCAGGTGCTGCAACAGGTCGCCGACCGCCTGCACGTCCTCGCCGATCAGCAGTGCGCCGGCCTCACGCATGCGGCGCGAGATCTCAGCGAAGTTGTGCAGGTGCGGGCCGGTCACGGCAGCGGTGCCCATCGCCGCCGGCTCCAGCAGATTGTGGCCACCGATCGGCTGCAGGCTGCCGCCGACAAACGCCACCTGCGCGCAGGCATAGAAGGGCATCAGCTCGCCCAGAGTGTCGATGACGAACACGTCGGTGTCGGCCTCGGGCCACTGCTTCGCGCGCCGGGTGGCCACGTTCCAGCCCTGTTCGCGCGTCAGCGCCTCTACCTTCGGGAAGCGCTCGGGATGACGCGGCGCCCACAGCAGCAGCAGGTCGGGATGCTGCTGGCGCAGGCGACGGTGCAGGTCGACCACCGCCTGTTCTTCGCCATCGTGGGTACTGGCGGCGATCCACACCGGACGCCCGGCCGGCACGCGGGCGTGGAACTGCTCGACGAAGCTCTTCACGTCCGGCGTGGCGATGTCGAACTTCAGGTTGCCCAGCGCCTGGACCTGCTCCGGGGCAGCGCCCAGCTGGACGAAGCGGTCCGCGTCGTCCTGCGACTGCGCGGCCACGCAGGTGACCGTACGCAGGGCGCGCCGGATCAGCGCCGCCAGCAGCCGGTAGCCGCGCAACGAGCGTGCAGACAGGCGCGCATTGAGGATGTAGACCGGAATGCCCCGGTCACGGCAGCCGAACAGCATGTTCGGCCACAGTTCGGTTTCCAGGATCAGCGCCAGGCTGGGCTGGAAGTGACCGAGGAAGCGGTTGACGCTGCCGGGTACGTCGTACGGCAGGTAGACGTGGTCCAGCGCATCGCCCCACAGCGCTCGCACGCGCTCCGAACCGGTCGGGGTGATGGTGGTGATGACCCAGCGGATGTCCGGGCGCTGCTCGCGCAGGGCGTTCACCAGCGGCGCGGCGGCATTGACCTCGCCCACCGACACCGCGTGCAGCCAGACCCGTGGCTGGCCGGTCGGCTGTGGATAGGAGGCGTAGCGCTCGTCCCAGCGCCGGAAGTACTCACGGACCCGGAAACCGCGCCAGACCAGGTGATACACGGTGATCGGCAGCAGGATGTAGAGCACGACCGAATACAGGCCGCGCAGGATCCATTCGACAGGGTCTTTACGCATGCGGCAAGGATACGGGAGCCCCCCGGGAAAGACACGCGGCCGCCTTGGTAGAATGGGGCAATGTCCGATGCCACCACCGCCGTCCGCCCGTCGCTGCGCGATCCACGCAACTGGCCAATGTTCGCCGCCATGTTCGGCGCCTTCGCCATCGCCCGCCTGCCGTGGATGCTGCAGCGTGCGCTGGGCCGGGGCGTCGGCTGGATCACCTGGCGCCTGCTCGGCAGCCGCCGTCGCGCCGCCGAGGTCAACCTGCAGCTGTGCTTCCCCGAAAAGGATGAAGCCTGGCGGCAACGTCTGGTACGCGACAGCTTCGATGCGCTGGGCGTGGGCGTGTTCGAGTGCATCCGTGCCTGGTGGGGCAGCATCGACCGCATCCGCCCGCAGGTGCAGATCGAAGGCCTGGAGCACCTACGGCAGATGCAGGCCGAAGGCCGTGGCGTGCTGCTGGTTTCCGGCCACTTCATGACCCTGGAGATGTGCGGCCGCCTGCTGTGCGACTACGTCGACCTGTCCGGCATGTACCGCAAGCACAAGAACCCGGTGTACGAATGGGCGGTGAAGTTCGGCCGCCTGCGCTATGCCAAGGCGATGTTCGCCAACGAGGACATCCGCGCCACCGTGCGGCACCTGAAGAAGGGTGGCTTCCTCTGGTATGCACCGGACCAGGACATGCGTGGCAAGGACACCGTGTTCGTGCCGTTCTTCGGCCACACCGCGTCCACCATCACCGCCACCCACCAGCTGGCGCGGATGACCGGTTGTGCGGTGATCCCGTATTTCCACCGTCGCGAAGGCGGCAGGTACTTCCTGAAGATCGGTGCGCCGCTGGAGAATTTCCCCAGCGAGGACGTGGAAGCCGATACCACGCGGGTCAACCAGGCCATCGAAGAGATGGTGCGCGAAGCGCCCGACCAGTACTTGTGGATCCACCGTCGTTTCAAGCGCCAGCCGGGTGGCCGGAGCGATTTCTACAAGTAGCGGTGGGAGGGATGGCTTCATCCACGCATGGCGTGGATCTACTGCCTTGTGCAGCTTCATCCGCGTATGGCGTGGATTCAATGACGTGGGGCATTCTGAAGTAGATCCACGCCATGCGTGGATGCTCTTCGATTCCGTGCCGTGATTCACAACGGCCAGCGGCACCAGGCGTACGGGTACTCCCCCACCACGCACGCCAAGCCCGCGCGGACCGGATTGGCCAGGATGTACATCGCCTTCTCGTGAAGTGATTCGTCGGTCCGCACTGCATGGTCGTGATAGCCGTGCTGCCACAGCACACCCTGCCGCTCCAACCGCCGGTTCAGCAACCTGCTGCTGCGTGACTTCAGAAAGGACATGCACTCGGCCAAGGTTCCACTGCGCAGTTCCATCAGCCAGTGCAGATGGTCAGGCATCACCACCCAGGCGAGACTGTGGCTGAAGCCCCTACGCTCGACGAAGCGCAGGGTGTCGATCAGGATCGCCATGTCCGCCGCATCGGCGAACAACGGTTCACGGCCAAGGGTTGCCGTGGCCAATGAGTACACGTTGCCGGATCGGGAAAATCGATCGTAGCGGAGTCTTGGGCTGGCCATGCCTCGAGCGTGCGATACGCATGGAAACACCGGTAGTGGTGGGTTACCTGTGTTTGCGTCGGGAAAGCTCCATCCACGCATGGCGTGGATCTACCACAGCAATCTCCGTTCGGTACGTGCAGTAGAGCCACGCCATGCTGGATGGACGATCACACCGCCGTCGGCGTGTCGTCCGATTCGCGTGCCAGCAGGCTGCCGGCGAACAGCGCTGCCAGCAGCACGGTCAGCCCACCCCAGAACGCCGAGTAGAACGCCAGGTGGGTGTTGAGCGGGAACACCGTGACCGCCAGCGCCAGCATCGCCGGCCGCGCACGCTCACGGGCGGCGGCCGGCGCATAACGCCATGCCCGCCAGGCCTGGGCCACCGCCGCCAGCCACAGCAGCAGGCCCAGCACACCGGTTTCTGCCAGGATTTCCAGCACGATCTGATGGGCGTGCAACGCGGGGGCATTGCCCCACACCGCCGGTCCTCCATCGGCCACGCAGGCCGGATAGGCATCGCGGAAACCGCGCGCGCCGACCCCGTTGACCGGGTGCTCTTCAATCATGCAGACGGCCGCTTCCCAGATCCGCGCGCGACCGGACAGCGCTTCGTCGACACCCCGTTCGCCTCCATCCCAGGCCATCGCCGTACGTGCGAAGCGTTCGCGCAGCTGCGGCACGCTGGCGGTCAGCACCCCTGCCCCGAGAACTGCGACCAGCGCCAGCATCGCCAGCCGCTTCCAGCCGAACTGGCGTACGCCGCTGTAGGCCAGCACCAGTGCGAAGGTGATCCACGAGGCACGCGAGCCGGCCAGCAGCAGCACACTGCCCAGCGCGGCGGCCGCCAGCACCCAGCCCGCATTGCCAAAGCGCCGCGCGGCGGGCAGCAGCAGGAACGGCGACAGGCTGGCCAGCACCTGGCCGAACTTCAGGTTGCACGGCCCCAGTGCGCCACTGAGGCGGTCGGCCACTGCAGCCTCGTCGGCCGGGCACAATGCATGGCCGCTCACCGCCAGCTTCAGCTGCTCCAGTGACCAGAACCACGGGCTGGTACCCGCTAGCGCCTGCACCAGCGCATCCAGCGTCCACGCAGCGGTGATCAACGCGAGGCCACCGAAGGTCAGCCGCCTCCGTTCCGGCGTGGCCACCGCGATCGCCACCAGCCACATGAAAGGCAGGTAGCGCAGGCCGGCGGCCGCCTTCGTCCACGACGCTGCCGGATCGATCGCATCAAACGCCGAGAATGCCTGCGGCAGCCAATAGCCCAGGAACAGGATCGAGGTCAGCGCCCAGGCTGCCGTACTCAACAGGTGCGGGCGGCGCTGCAGGCGGCGCATGACCATGCGCGCGGCGGCGTAGACCGCACCAAGACCGAGCACGGTTTCAGCGATGCCCGGCAACGGCCACAGCGCCACGTACGCCAGCACCCACCAGGGCGCCCAGCGCCCGGCGCGGTCGTCGCGCCCGGTGACGGCGGGGTCAGCCGGCGAGGTCGGCATAGAGGCGGAGGGTATCGCGCTGCATGGCCTGCAGGGTAAACGGGATGCGGGTCGGCAAGGACGGCGGCTGCGCCAGCAGGGCCAGCGCACGTTCACCCAGCGCGCGTGCATCGCCCAGCGGCACCGCGCCAGTGGGCTGCAGCTGCCGAAGCAGTTCGCCGACGCCACCATGATCCCAGCCCAGCACCGGACGGCCGACCGACAGCGCCTCGACCACGGTGCGGCCGAATGCTTCGGGCTTGTCCGACAGCTGCAGCACAAGATCGCTGGCTGCATAGGCCTGGGCGATACGCGCGGTCGGCGTGCTGATCTGCACGGCGTCGGTCACGCCGAGCACGGCCGCCTGCCGGCGCAGGTCGGCCACGTAGGCTTCGCGGCCGGGTTCATCGGTGCCCAGCATCCACAGCTGTGCTGGCACACCGGCCGCGCGTACATCCGCCAGCAACTGCAGCGCATGAACATGTCCCTTCAGCCGGGTGCCCCGCCCCGGCAGCAGCAGCAGCGGGCCCTCAACCTGCGCCAGCCACGGGTAATCGGCTGCCAGCGTCAGTCGTGGCCGGCGGTCGGCGCGGGCCACGCGCGGAAACTGTGCGACATCGACGCCGCGCGGAATCACCTGCAGCTTCGCTTCGGGAACCGTCGGATAGTGCCGCTGCACGTAGTCGCGCACGCTGTTGGACACGCAGATCACGCGTTCACCGCTGGTCATCACCGCGCTGTAGCGACTGGGCGAATTCAACCCGTGCACGGTGGTCACCCAGTGCGGCCGCTGTGCGACGGGCATGGCGCGGATCGCGTACAGGCCCAGCCAGGCCGGCAACCGCGAACGGGCATGCACGATATCCGCGCCCACTTCGGCGAACAGGCGGCGCAACGTCGGCAGGTGGCGTAGGGTCAGCAGCGACTTGCGGCCGATGTCGAGGTTGAGGTGCTCGGCACCGCTATCGAGCAGCGGCTGCACCAGGCGGCCACCGGCGGAGACCACCAGCGCACGATGGCCGGCAGCGACCAGGGCCGCGGCGATTTCCAGGGTCGAGCGCTCGACGCCGCCGGAGTGCAGCGCCGGCAGCAACTGCACCACGGTCAATCGGCGCATCGAAGGGGCGGCCGCTTAGTCGGCCAGCACGAACACGGAACCGCAGTAGGGGCACTGCGCTTCGCCATTGGGCTCGTCTTCGATCGGCAGGTACACGCGCGGATGCGAGTTCCACAGCGCCATTTCCGGGGTCGGGCAGCTCAGCGGCAGATCGCTGCGGTGCACGGTGTAGCGCTTCTCGGCGTTGGCGGGCGCGGTGGCGGTATGGCTCATGGCGGATGTCGATGAACGGGTTGCGAGGCCTGTGATTCTAGCATCCGGGCCGCCCCGACATTGCGCAACAAGAGGTCTTTGCGTGTACCGGGCCGATTCCCTGCGACCCTGCACGCCACCTCGGGATGAGGTGCCGACGGGAATTCCCGACCGATCCTGCAGGTTAACGGCGTGAAACCACCGACAACGATATTTCCCGCATTTGGATCGAACTAAATGGCACTTGTCAGGTTGCCACGGCTGTTGCAGGATCGGGCCAGGTCGTGAACCGGCCTGCCCCAATCCGACCCGATCGCATGGCCCGCCCCCACCGGACCGGCATCGCCTCTTCCACTGCCATCCCGGCGGGCGGAGCGATGCTGTCCGTGGTGTCCGCCGATGCGGGTTCTGCCCGCCGCCTGCCCTTCCGGGAGACCCTTGCATGACCCTGTCCGATCCACGCCGCGCCCTGCTTCCGCTCGCTCTGGCCCTGGCCTGTGCGACTACCGCGATGCCGGTGCTGGCACAGGGACTGCAGACCTCCTTCGAGCCCGGCGAACCTGCCCCGTCGCAGGCCGCGGGTGCACTGCAGGTGACGATCGGCAACGGCCCTGCGGCGCCTTACGCCGCCAAGCGCAATGCGGGCTACAGCGGCCTGCATGCACTGCGCTACCGCAGCGAAGGCGGCAGCGCGCGGCGCGAGCTGTTCAAGACCGACCTGCCGATCGAGGCCGATACCACCCTGTCGTGGCTGGTGCTGCCGGAGATCGTCGGCAAGGACACCGTGGCCTCGACCTATGTGTCACTGGACCTGCTGCTGGACGATGGCAGCCGCGTTTCGGCCGGTGCGGCGCGTGACCAGCATGGGGTGGCGATCGGCGCACGCGCGCAGGGCGAGTCGAAGACGCTGTACCCGCAGCAGTGGGCGCGCAAGGCAGTGCGGCTGGGCGACGTACCCACGCTGAAGGGCCGCCGCGTGGTGGCGATCGAGCTGGAGGTGGCCAGTGCCGAGGGCGCGCCGGTGTCCGGCTGGATCGATGACGTGCGCCTGGACGCAATGCCGCGACAGCAGCCACAGCGCGTCTCCGACTGGGTGCTGACCACCCGTGGCACCCAGGCCAACGGCACCTTCTCGCGCGGCAACAATTTCCCGGCCACGGCAGTGCCGCACGGGTTCAATTTCTGGACCCCGGTGACCGATGCCGGCGCACTGAACTGGCTGTACCGCTGGAACGAACAGAACGACGCACAGAACCGTCCGCAGCTGCAGGCGCTTGCGCTGAGCCATCAGCCCAGCCCATGGATGGGCGACCGCCAGACCTTCCAGGTGATGCCCTCGGCCAGCCGTGGTGTGCCGGACGCCGACCGCCGCAAGCGCGCGCTGTCGTTCGATCGCCGCCATGAAAGCGCACGCCCGTATCGCTACGACGTGCGCTTCGACAACGGCATCGCTGCCGCCATCGCGCCGACCGATCATGCTGCGCTGTTCCGCTTCGACTTCCCCGAGGGCGGCGACGCCAACCTGCTGTTCGACAACGTCGATGCACGCGGTGGCCTGACTTTGGACGCCGCCACGCAGACGCTGTCCGGCTACACCGACACACGCAGCGGCCTGTCCAACGGCGCCAGCCGCATGTACGTGGTGGCCCGCTTCGACAAGCCGTGGCGCGGCAGTGGGCGCCTCGACACCGGGCGCCCGACCGGTTACATCAAGTTCGATGCCGGCAGCGACCGGCGGGTGACCATGCGCATCGCCACCTCGCTGATCTCGATCGAGCAGGCGCGGCACAACCTGGCGCTGGAAATCGCCGCGGCCGATACGCTGGAAAGCGTGGCCGGCCGCGCGCAGGATGCGTGGGACGCGCGCCTGGCCCGCTTCGACATCGGCGATGCCAGCGACGACCAGAAGACCACGTTGTATTCCAGCCTGTACCGGCTGTTCCTGTACCCGAATTCCGGCCACGAGAACGTGGGCAGCGCCGCCGCACCGGAGTGGCGCTACGCCAACCAGGCCAGCGCCAGCGATGACAACACCGAAGGCAGCGCGACCCGCAGCTACGCCGCCGTGCGCGATGGCAAGGTGTTCGTCAACAACGGCTTCTGGGACACCTTCCGCACCACCTGGCCGGCCTACGCACTGTTCACGCCCGAGGATGCCGGGCAGATGGTGCAGGGCTTCATCGAGCAGTACCGCGCCGGTGGCTGGATCGCGCGCTGGTCGTCGCCGGGCTACGCCGACCTGATGGTCGGTACCAGCTCGGACGTGGCCTTCGCAGATGCGTGGCTGAAGGGCATCGGCGGCTTCGATCCGGCCGAGGCCTACGCCGCCGCGCTGAAGAACGCGACCGTGGTCCCGCCCGACCGCCATGTCGGCCGCAAGGGCATGGACCGCTCGACCTTCCGTGGCTATGCCAGCGCCGACGTGCACGAAGGCATGTCGTGGACGATGGAAGGCGCGCTCAATGACTTCGGCATCGCCAACATGGCCGATGCCCTGGCCAAGCGCGCGGCCACGCCGGCCGCACGCGAGCGCTACAGCACCGAGGCCGACTACTTCCGCCATCGCGCCGCCAGTTACGCGACGATGTTCGATCCGGCGGCCGGCTTCTTCCAGGGCCGCAAGGCCGATGGCCGCTGGCGCGTGGACGCCAAGGACTACGACCCGCGCGTGTGGGGCCACGACTACACCGAATCCAATGGCTGGACCTTCGCTTTCACCGCCGCCCACGATGGCGAGGGCCTGGCGGCGCTGTACGGTGGCCGCGAGAAGCTGGCGGCGAAGCTGGATACCTTCTTCGCCACACCGGAGACCGCGGACCCGGCACTGGCCGGTTCCTATGGCGGCACCATCCATGAGATGACCGAAGCACGCGACGTGCGCATGGGCATGTATGCGCACAGCAACCAGCCGGCACACCACATCCCGTGGATGTACCTGTACGCCGGGCAGCCGTGGAAGACCCAGCAGCATGTGCGCGAGATCCTGTCGCGGCTGTATGTCGGCAGCGAGATCGGCCAAGGCTACCCGGGCGATGAGGACAATGGCGAGACCTCGGCATGGTACGTGCTTGCTTCGCTGGGCCTGTACCCGCTGCGCATGGGCGCCCCGGAGTACGTGATCGGCTCGCCGGCATTCGAGCACGCACGGGTGGAGCTGCAGGGTGGTGCCGTGCTGACCGTGAACGCGGCCAACAACTCGCGTGAGAACGTCTACGTGCAGTCGCTGAAGATCAACGGCCAGCCCTGGACGAAGACCTGGGTGCCGCACGAGCTGATCGCCAAGGGCGCGACGCTCGACTTCGTGATGGGACCGCAGCCGTCGCGCTGGGGCAGTGGCGTGGATGACGTGCCGCGCTCGTTGACCACACGCGGGCAGCGCCCGCAGCTGCTGCACGACCTGCTGGGCAGTGGCGCGAAGGCGACGTCGGCCGATGGCCGTGCCCTGCCCGCGCTGGTCGATGACGATGCCGGCACGACGGTGGGCCTGGGCGGCGGTGCAACCATCGCGCTGACCGGCCTGGCCGAGGGCACCCCGACCATGTACACGCTGACCAGCGGTGACGGCCGCATCCTGGGCGGTGAGTGGACGCTGGAAGCACGCAACGGCAGCGGCAGCTGGGCAGTGCTCGACCAGCGCAGCGGCGAAGATTTCGAATCCGCCCGCCAGACCCGTCCGTTCCGCATCGCCAGACCCGGTCGCTACAGCGAGTACCGCCTGCGCCTGGCGGCACCGGCACGGCTGCCGCTGGCGGAGATCGAACTGTTGGCGGCCGGCACCGTACAATGAGCGGCATGCGCTTCCGTCTTCTGCCACTGGCCCTTGTTGCCCTGTCCTTCCCAAGTTTCGGCCAGACCCAGGCGTTCGATACGCAGCTGACCCGCGACGGTGTGACGCTGAACTACCAGGATGCCCGTGGCGCGCTGGCCGCGCCGCAGCGCAAGCGGGTGATCGATACGTTCTTCTTCGCCTACCTGCGCGAACGTGCGGACTTCCACCCGGCCGCGCCGTCGATGGTGCGCATCGTGATCGATCCGGCCTACACCGGCATCGCCTTCGTCGGTGACAAGGACCAGGCAGCGACGATCACCATCAATCCAGGCTGGCTTGCGCAACACCCGAACGACATCGACCTGGTCACCCATGAGGCGATGCACATCGTGCAGGGGTATCCCGGCTACGGCGATACACGGGTACCGGGCTGGCTGGTGGAAGGCATCGCCGACTACGCGCGCGACCGCTACGGCATGGACAATGCCGCCGCAGGCTGGGCACTGCCGGGCAAGGTCGAGAAGGGACAGAACGTCGACAGCGGCTACCGGGTGACCGGTGCGTTCCTGAAATGGGCCGAGGCCGAGCATCCCGGCCTGGTGCTGGCGCTGGACAAGGCCCTGCGCGAAGGCCGCTATACGCCTGCGCTGTGGCAGAAGCACACCGGCAAGGCACTGCAGGCGCTGTGGACGCAGTACGCCAAGCCACGTTCGGATGCACCGCCGCCGGCGCCGGCGCGCCGCGGCAAGCGGCACTGACTGGGTAGAGTCGACTGGGTAGAGTCGACTGTTGGTGGACTGACTTTCGCACAACTACCGAAAACCCCGCGCTTCGCGCGATAGTCGACCAACGGTCGACTCTACCCCGCTGCCTTCTATGCCTCAGCGCGACTGCACGAAACCGGCATACAGCGCGAACAGCTGCTGGAAGTACCGCCGCGTCACTCGATTGCGCATGACACCCTCACCCATGGAAAGTTGGTCGGGCCCAGGGTGGGGAGGCCGGTCCGGTCCCTTCCCACGGCCAGGCCGCGTGGGCGTATTGGGCCGTAACGGCGTTGCAGGCACATGACCGGGTTGCGTAGCGCGTGTGGCAGCGGTGGGACCGGCATCGGGACCGGTAGAGTCGACTGTTAGTCGACTATCGCGCGATCGCGCGGGATTTTCGGTGGTTGTACGAAAGGCAGTCGACTAGCAGTCGACTCTACCCGTTTCCGCCTTGCGGAAACAGAAACGCGCCCCGTGGGGCGCGTTTCTGCAGATCGAATCGGAAAGAAGGCTTATGCCTTCTTTTCCGCTTCCAGCTGCTTGCGGATCTGCGCATCCACCGCCGCAATGGCGGTCATGTTCAGGATCCGGCGCGAGGTCGCGCTGGTGGTCAGGATGTGCACAGGCTTGTTCACGCCCATCAGGATCGGGCCGATCGCCACGCCGTCGGTGAACACACGCACCAGGTTGTAGGCGATGTTGGCCGCTTCCAGGTTCGGCAGCACGAACAGGTTGGCGCGGCCCTGCAGGGTCGAGCCCGGCAGCAGCTTCTGGCGCAGCGCTTCATCCCATGCGGTGTCGCCCTGCATTTCGCCATCCACGTTCAGACGCGGGTTGCGCTTGAGCAGCAGCTCACGCACCTGGCGCATCTTCAGCGCATCCTTCGAATCGTGGCTGCCGAAGTTGGAATGCGACAGCAGCGCCACCTTCGGCTCGATGCCGAACAGCTTCATGCGGTAGGCCGCCTGCAGGGTCGCTTCGCACAGCTGCTCGGCAGTCGGGTCTTCCTGCACGTGGGTGTCGACGAAGAAGAACACGCCCTGCTGGTTGATCACGCCGGTCATCGCCGAGGTCGAGGTGACCTTCGGCTCCAGCGGCAGCACGCTGCGCACGTAGCCCAGCTTCTTGTGGAAGCGGCCAACGATGCCGGTCAGCATCGCATCGGCTTCGCCACGGGCGACCATTACCGCGGCGATCAGGGTCGGGCGCGAACGCATCAGGTTCTTCGCCGCGGCCACGGTCACGCCACGACGGCCGGTCAGGCCATGGTAGTACTGCCAGTACTCGTTGAAGCGCGGGTCGTCGTTGATGTTGGTGACTTCAACGTTCTCGCCGATCTTCAGGCGCAGGCCCAGGCGCTCGATGCGCGACTCGATCACTTCCGGGCGACCGATCAGGATCGGGTGCGCCAGGCCGTCATCGACCACGTTCTGCACCGCCTGCAGCACCACTTCCTCCTCGCCTTCGGCGTACACCACGCGCTGCTTGTCGCTGCGCGCGCGGTCGTAGACCGGCTTCATCATCAGGCTGGTGCGGTAGACGAACTGGGCCAGCTTGTCGCGGTAGGCGCCCATGTCATCGATCGGGCGCGAGGCCACGCCCGAGTCCATCGCGGCCTGGGCCACGGCGGCCGACAGCTCCACCAGCAGGCGGCGGTCGAACGGACGCGGAATCAGGTATTCACGGCCGAAGCTCGGGGTCTCGCCGCCGTAGGCCGAGCCCATGTCGGTGGCCGCACGACGGGCCAGCGCGGCGATGGCGCGCACGCAGGCGATCTTCATTTCCTCGTTGATCGCGGTCGCGCCCACGTCCAGCGCACCGCGGAACAGGTACGGGAAGCACAGCACGTTGTTGACCTGGTTCGGGTAGTCCGAACGGCCGGTGCCGATGATCGCGTCCGGACGCGCTGCACGCGCCAGTTCCGGCATGATTTCCGGGGTCGGGTTGGCCAGCGCGAAGATCACCGGATCCGGCGCCATGGTCTTGACCATGTCGGCAGTCAGGATGCCCGGCGCCGACAGGCCCAGGAAGATGTCCGCGCCGTCGACGATCTCGGCCAGGGTGCGCTTGTCGGTGTCACGCGCATAGCGCTGCTTTTCCGGGTCCAGGTCGGTACGACCGGTGTGGATCACGCCCTCGCGGTCGAAGGCCAGGATGTTTTCCGGCTTCAGGCCCAGCTGCACCAGCATGTTCACGCAGGAAATGCCGGCTGCGCCCATGCCCGTGGTCGCCAGCTTCACTTCCTCGATCTTCTTGCCGGTGATCGCCATCGCGTTGAGCACCGCCGCACCGACGATGATCGCCGTGCCGTGCTGGTCGTCATGGAACACCGGGATCTTCATGCGCTCGCGCAGCTTGCGCTCGACAACGAAGCATTCCGGCGCCTTGATGTCTTCCAGGTTGATGCCGCCGAAGGTCGGCTCCAGCGAGGCGATGATGTCGACCAGCTTGTCCGGGTCGGTCTCGTCCACTTCGATGTCGAACACATCGATGCCGGCGAACTTCTGGAACAGCACGCCCTTGCCTTCCATCACCGGCTTGCCGGCCAGCGCGCCGATGTTGCCCAGGCCCAGCACCGCGGTGCCGTTGGAGATCACCGCCACCAGGTTGCCGCGGGCGGTCAGCTCGCTGGCCTGCTGCGGGTCGGCCTTGATCGCTTCACAGGCGTACGCCACGCCCGGCGAATACGCCAGCGACAGGTCGCGCTGGGTCAGCATGGGCTTGGTAGCGGAAACCTTGATCTTTCCCGGCGGGGACATCCGGTGGTAATCGAGGGCGGCCTGTTTGAAATCTTCGTTGGACATCGATGTGGGTTACATGAATGGGCAGAAGGGACAGGGGATGATACCCCCGTTGGAGCGTCCGGACCTGTCGCTATCCTGTCGCAAGCATGCTGCGACCGCACAATTCCGTGCCGTATGCGACGGTGCCGCGACACCAGCTTCGGCGCTGCCCATGACAGTCATGGGACGCCATGAAACGCCGCGGGGCCGTACCACTGTCGTGACCGGCCCCGCGGTACCACACACCTGGATCAGCCCTTGGCCGGCAGCGCCTCGGGCAGTGCGTCCACCGGCGGTGGCAGCTCGCTTTCGCGGCCATCCAGCGCCAGCTGCAGGCGGTTGCGGTCCAGCGCGCCTTCCCAGCGCGAGACCACCACGGTGGCCACCGCATTGCCGATGAAGTTGGTCAGCGAGCGGCATTCGCTCATGAAGCGGTCCACGCCCAGGATCAGCGCCATGCCGGCCACCGGCACTTCCGGCACCACCGCCAGCGTCGCGGCCAGGGTGATGAAGCCGGCGCCGGTGACGCCCGCGGCGCCCTTGGAGCTGAGCATGGCGACCAGCAGCAGGGCGATCTGGTGGCCCAGGGTCAGTTCGGTGTTGGTGGCCTGGGCAATGAACAGTGCCGCCAGGGTCATGTAGATGTTGGTGCCGTCCAGGTTGAACGAGTAGCCGGTCGGGACCACCAGGCCCACCACCGACTTGCTGCAGCCGGCACGTTCCATTTTCTCCATCAGCGACGGCAGCGCCGACTCCGACGAGGAAGTGCCCAGCACCAGCAGCAGCTCAGCCTTCAGATAGCGCGCCAGCTTGAACACCGAGAAGCCGCACAGTCGGCAGACCACACCGAGGATCACCGCCACGAACAGGAACGCGGTGAGGTAGAACGAGCCCACCAGCCACGCCAGGTTGACCAGCGAACCGACGCCGTACTTGCCGATGGTGAAGGCGATTGCGCCGAAGGCACCGATCGGGGCGGCCTTCATCAGGATGTGCACCAGCTTGAACACCGGGGCGACCAGCGCCTCCAGGAAGTTCAGGATCGGCTTGCCCTTCTCGCCCACCGATGCCAGCGCGATGCCGAACAGCACCGCGATGAACAGCACCTGCAGGATGTTGCCGTCGACGAAGGCGCTCACCAGCGTCTTCGGAATGATGTCCATCAGGAAGCCGACCAGAGTCAGGTCGTGCGACTTTTCGACGTAGCTGTGCACCGCGGTCTGGTCCAGCTCGGCCGGGTTGATGTTCATGCCGGCGCCGGGCTGCACCACGTGCGCCACGATCATGCCCACGATCAGTGCCAGCGTGGAGAAGAACAGGAAGTACGCCATCGCCTTGGCGAACACCCGGCCCACCGTACGCAGGTGGGTCATGCTGGCGATGCCGGTGACGATGGTCAGGAAGATCACCGGCGCGATGATCATCTTCACCAGGTTGATGAAGGCATCGCCGAGCGGTTTCATCTTCTCGCCGATCAGCGGTTCGTAGTGGCCGAGGATGGCGCCCAGGACGATCGCCACGATCACCTGGAAATACAGCTGGCGATAGATCGGCAACGGCTTTGCAGGCGCCGGGGCTGCGGTCGGGATGTGCATGGCGGACTCCGGAAGGGGCGTTTTCAGGCACGTACGGCCCCGGGACAGCACGGGAACCGTTACCGTGGAAACTGATCGCAGGCCCTGTGCTGCATGCGCAGGAGGTGCGACCAATGGACGCCTTTGTACGCGCCGGGCACGCCGGCGCAGATAACCTATTGGTACTAGCCCCCCGGTTCAGGTGGCGGCGATGCCTACACTGGCGCCGCACCGCCCGATCCTGGGGAGGCCGGTGGCCCGTGCTGAACGGCCGGGCGCGTCATTGCGAAAGTTTCGGCCCCTGCGGCCGTTGTTGTCCTGTCCACACGCAATCTGAGAGAGCCGCACCCAACATGCGCCCGATTCCCACCTTGCTGGCCCTGTCGCTGGCCGCGCTTCCCGCCTTCGCTTCGGCTGCCGATTTCGACAACTGGCCGACCAAGTACGCCTTCGGCGACGGCACCGAGTTGGCCGCTACCGCCAACATCGCCTACGACTACAACGATTTCTCCTCGGGCAGCGGCCTGGAGGACGACGACGCCGTGCGCCGCAAGGAGTTCGGTGCGACGCTGAAGAAGAAGGGCGTCTACGACGCAATGGTCTATTACGACTTCCAGTCCGATACCTGGCTGGACGTGTTCGTGCGCTTTGAAAGCAAGGCCTTCTTCGGCCGCGACATCGGCCGCTTCCGCTTCGGCTACATGAAGACCCCGGTTGGCCTGGATGCGAACACCTCTTCGCGCGCCGGCAGCTTCCTGGAAACCGCGCTGCCCGTGCAGGCCTTCTACGAAGGCCGCCGCACCGGCGTGGAATGGGTGCTGGAGCGCCCGCAGTACCTGCTGCAGGCCGGCGCCTATGGCGGCAAGGACCTGCAGGGTGACAACCCCGGCACCACCCAGGCCGTGCGTGCGGTGTGGACCCCGGTGAAGGCGCCGGGTGACGTGATCCACCTGGGCCTGGCCTATTCGCAGGAGAATCCGCGCGGCTACAGCGATGGCCGCGATGTACACCACGAAGCCAGCGCACGCCTGCGCGCACGCCCGGAAGCCGGCCTGACCGACATCCGCTATGTCGATTCCGGCGCGCTGGTCACCGCCGACCAGATCCGCCGCACCGGCCTGGAAGGCATCTGGATCCGCGGCCCGTTCTCGCTGCAGGCCGAAGCCCTGCGCGCCACAGTCACCCGCCATGACGGCAAGCCCGACTACACCGGCAGCGGCCAGTACGCGATGGCCAGCTGGGTGCTGACCGGCGAGTCGCGTCCGTACAACGCAGGTGCCGTGGCCAACATCAAGCCGGCGCACGACTACGGCGCGGTGGAACTGGTGGCCCGTTACAGCCGCATGGACCTCGACGATGGCAGCATCCTCGGCGGCCGCCAGCACGACCTGACCCTGGGCGCGAACTGGTACCTGACCAGCCACTTCAAGTTCCAGGCCAACTACGTGAAGGTCGATGCCAGCCGTCGCGGTGTGCATAGCACGCCGGAGATCTTCGAACTGCGCGCGCAGATGCACTTCTGACCCCTTCCACGTCAGATCCCGGCGGGCGTGCACGGCACGCCCGCCGGCCCTGCGTAGACTGCCGGCATGTACTGGCTCAGCCGCCACCGGATGCTGTTGCTGACCCTCCTGGTGATGGTCGGTGGTACCGTGCTGTGTGCGGTCGCCGCCGGCCACTACGCCTGGCGGCGCGCCCTTGGTGAAGAAAGCAGCCAGGTGCAACGCCAGCTGCAGCTGTATGGCCAGGGCCTGCAGCAGCGCATCGACCGCTTCGGCACGTTGCCGCAGGTACTGGCGCTGGATCCGGATCTTCTGCACGCCCTGCGTGTGCCGCCCTCGCCCACCGAACGGCAGCGGCTGAACCTCAAGCTGCAACGCGCCAATGAAGTCACCCGTGCCTCGACCCTGACCCTGGTTGGCTACGACGGCGTGGCAGTGGCGGCCAGCAACTGGGACCAGCCGACCACCAACGTCGGCGAGAACTACAGCTACCGCCCCTACTACCGGCAGGCACTGGCGCAGGGCCGCGGCCGCTTCTACGGCATCGGCATGACTACAGGCGTGCCCGGCTACTACCTGTCGCAGGCCATCGAGGAAGACGGCAAGCGGCTCGGCGTGGTGGTGATCAAGGTCGAGCTGTCGGCGCTGGAGCAGGAATGGTTGAGCAGCCCCGATGTGGTGCTGGCCAGCGACGACCACGACGTGGTGTTCCTGGCCAACCGTGACAGCTGGCGCTACCGCCTGCTGCGTCCGCTGGGCGCCGATGAGCGCCGCGAGATGCTGGACGCCCGCCAGTACGCCGACCGCGCCCTGCAGCCGCTGCGCGCGCGAACCGAAGACGTGCTGGCCGATGGTGGCCGCATGGTGCGCCTGCTGGATCCGGCACTGCCGCAACCGATGCTGTGGCAAAGCCTGCCGCTGCCCGCCGAAGGCTGGAACCTGCATCTGCTGCACGATGCGGGTGCGGCCACCGCCGCCGGCCGTGCAGCCGCGCTTACCGGCGGTGCCGCGTGGCTGGCGCTGGGCTTCCTTGTACTGTTCGTGCAGCAGCGCCGACGCTTGGCCAAACATCGCTTGCGCAGCCGCCGCGAACTGGAGACCCTGCTCAAGCAGCACGCACAGGAACTGCGCACCGCTCAGGACGGCCTGCTGCAGGCGGCCACCGACGCCGACAGCGGACTCAGCCGCAGCCTCGAACACCTGCCGCAGGGCGTGGTGGTGATCGACCGGGAGCTTCGCCTGGTCGCGTGGAATTCGCGCTATCTGGAACTGTTCCGGTTCCCGGCAGACCTGGTGCGCGTCGGTCGTCCGATCGAGGAGCTGTTCCGTTTCAATGCCCGTCGTGGACTGCTCGGTCCCGGCCCGGTCGATGAGGCCATCGAGCGTCGCCTCAACCACCTGCGTAGCGGCCGCCCGCACATGCGCGAGAGCGAGAAGGACGACGGCACGGTGCTGGAGATCCGCGGCAACCCGCTGCCCGACGGCGGCTTCGTCACCAGCTATGCCGACATCACCAGCTACAAGAACGCCGCGCGCGAACTGCGCTCCCTGGCCGATGCGCTGGAACACCGCATCGCCGAGCGCACCCATGATCTGGAAGAAGCCCGCCGCGAAGCCGAGCAGGCCAACCGCTACAAGACCCGTTTCGTTGCCTCGGCCGTGCACGACCTGCTGCAGCCCCTCAACGCGGCGCGCATGTTCGTCTCGGTGCTGCGCGGCAAGCTGATTGACCCGGCGCAGCAACAGACCAGCGACCACATCGATGCTGCATTGGCCGCGCAGGATGCGATCCTCAACAGCCTGCTGGATATCGCGCGCCTGGAATCGGGCAGCCTGCCCACGCGCGTACAGGCGTTCCGGCTCGGGCCTTTGCTGCAGACGCTGGCACGCGAGTTCGGCATCGCCGCGCAGTCACGTGGGCTGGTGGTCGACTGGGTCGATACCGCTGCGGTGGTGGTCAGCGATGAAGCGCTGCTGCGCCGCATCCTGCAGAACTTCCTGTCCAACGCACTGCGCTACAGCGAACGTGGCCGCGTGCTGCTCGGCTGCCGTCGCCGCGAAGGCCTGCTGTGGATCGAAGTGCACGACCAGGGCCCCGGCATTCCCGATGCGCTGCAGGGCGAGATCTTCGAGGAGTTCCGCCGCCTGCACGACGGCCAGCAGCGCGGCGCCGGCCTTGGCCTGGCGATCGTCGACCGCATCGGTCGGCTGCTCGGCCACCCGATCCGCCTGCGCTCGCAGCTGGGCCAGGGCAGCGTGTTCGCGGTGGGCGTGCCGTTCGGCGAGGCCAGCGCGATTCCCGCCGCCGCGCCCGCACCGGTGCTGGCGCAGGAACCGGCTGCGGACAATCCGCTGCGCGGGCGCCGGGTGTGGGTGATCGACGACGATCCGCACGTCTGCGCCGCCAGCCGCGCGCTGCTGGAGCGCTGGGGCTGCGAGGTGGCACTGGCCGATGGCCCACAGGCGGCGCTGCAGCTGGCCAGTACCGTAACGGTACCGGAGCTGGTGCTGCTGGATGTGCGCATGGGCGATCACCACGGGCCGGTGCTGTACGAGACATTGGCCGAACTGTGGCAGGCTCGCCCGCCGGTGGTGCTGGTCACTGCCGAGCGCGACGCGGGATTGCGTGAGATGGCCGCCGAACGCGGCTGGGGAATGATGGCCAAGCCGGTGAAGCCGCCGGCGCTGCGGGCGCTGATGAGTCAGTTGTTGATCCGGCATCGCGGGTAGTTTCCAGCCAACGGCGCAGCCCCTCGTGGGTGGTGTCTGGTTGGTCGTGGAAAGCAAAGGCCGTGGGTGGGCCGGTCGGGTTGGATGC
>NZ_JAOCLC010000044.1:0-43128 GCF_029845105.1 Stenotrophomonas sp. GD03654
TACCGACGCGCTCAGCAGGCCGTCGGCACGGCGGCCATCGCCGCCAGCAGTTCGCGGTTTACCTGCTGGTGCCGCGCCTGCCAGACGGGAAGGTCCTCGGCGCTGATGTCGGGCTGGCCATCCAGTGACGACAGCCAGCGCTTGAAGCGGCTCTGGTAGTTGGCCAGCGACACTTCGCCGGTGATGTCACTCCCGACCAGGCCGCCGGCGCGCAGTGCTTCGATCACCACCAGTGCGTGTTCCAGCTGCAAGCGGCCCTGGTCCCAGTTGCTGCGGGCGACGTCCTCGGCGAACACATCCTTGTCGATCGACAGGTAGGCCGGCTGCGGCGATTTGGCCTGCTCGGCGGCGAACGCGGCGACCAGTCCCTCCGGATGTTCGAAGCGTCGGAATGCACGGCCCATGCCGAGGCGGTGGCCCCAGCCCACGTCCACATCCATGCACCAGTAGGTCAGCCGCCCGCCCATCAGCGGGCGCCAGTGGTTTTCCCAGGCGTGGCCCAGGCCGATGTCACTCGAGGTGATGCCCAGCACGTGGATGTGCGAGATCTGCGGCAGCTTGCTGGCGGCATTCACCCACGACCCGCAGTGCATGCCGAACGGAAAACGCATGTTGTCCGGATGGTTGTCCAGCACCACCAGCTGGAAGGGCTGCTGCGGGCGCATGCGCTGCAGCAACGGCAGGCTGAGGTGGTGGAAGTCGCCACTGCCGAGCATGACCGTGCCGAGCTGCGCGGGCAGCGGCGCCAGCACTTCAGTGGCGAAACGGTCCAGGGTGGCATTGCTGCAGGCAAAGCGCAGTGGATCGTGCCACTGCGGCAGGGCCAGGGTCTGCGCCTGTGGCAGCGGCAATACGCCACCGTCCAGGTCCAGGATCAGCGGGGAACGCAACGGCATCGTTCAACCGCCTCCATCCGGTTCGCCCTGCAGATGCGGCGCCAGCTTGCGCAGGGCAGCGCGCAACAGCGGGGAGCGGGCGTGGATCGCGTGCCGGGTGGAGGTGAAGCGGGCGCCCAGCTCGGCCTTAATCCGCGAATCGGTCCAGCCGGCCACGTAGTGGCTCAGGCCGTGCTGCAGCGCGTACTCGAGGTTGTGCATCCAGCTGACCGCGTACAGGTTGTGCTCGCGCGACTGCGGATAAGCCAGGCCAATGTACTTGTCCACCAGCTTGCCGGCATGCACGTAGCACAGGTTCCAGCCGATCAGCTGGCCCTGGTGGCGGTACAGGAACATCCGTCCCTGGCCCTGGCCGTCGGCCAGCAGGTACTGGAAATAGGGCAGGTCGAGCTGGTCGAAATGCACCGCGCTCTGCGCATACACGCCCAGGTACAGTGTGTACAG
Organism: Stenotrophomonas sp. GD03654; assembly: GCF_029845105.1. Taxonomy (NCBI): domain Bacteria; kingdom Pseudomonadati; phylum Pseudomonadota; class Gammaproteobacteria; order Lysobacterales; family Lysobacteraceae; genus Stenotrophomonas; species Stenotrophomonas sp. GD03654. The sequence continues at coordinate 1,341 of NZ_JAOCLC010000044.1, forward strand.
TTCGGCCTGCAGCTGCGGGTCGGCCAGGGCCGGATCACCGGTGGCGATGCAGTCGATCTGCAGGTCATCACGCGAACGGAGCTTGCGCCGGATGTTCTTGCGGCGCGAGGACGACAGGCGGCCGAGATAGCCATCGAGCGAATCGAAATCGATCGCCACCCAGGCCAGCGGCATGCCTTCCAGTTCGACGAAGCCGCGCGCCAGCAATGCCTGCAGGAAGGCGCCGCTGTGTGCGTTGGCGGCATCGTCCAGCAGCGGTGAATCGATGGCCAGGTCCTTGACCACCAGCAGGCGCGTATCGCCGATCGCGTGGCGCGCCACGTCCTCGGCCAGCACCTCCGGCGCCACGTGCGTCGGCAACGGGGTGTACTCGGTGCTGGTGGCACCGACGAAGCGCGTCTTCCAGGTGATCCATGGCCGCCACAGGCGCGACAGCGGCAGGCCGAGCAGCCTGCCGCGCAGTTCGTCGTCCATCGTGGTGGTCAGGTCCAGCGGCGCACGGAAGGTCGGCAGGCCGCTGGGAAGGCGGCCCGCCTCGAATCCGAGCGGCGGGTGGGCCAGGAAGCCCTCCAGCAGCGCAGCCGGTTCCAGCGCGGTGCTGGATGCGCGTGACGTCATCTCCATCGGCACGGGAACCGGCAGCGCATCGACGTCAGCCCTTGGCCTTGGTCAGCGCCTGATCGAGCAGAGTGATCGCCAGGTCGATCTCTTCGTAGCTGATGTCCAGCGACGGCGCGAAGGTGATCACGTTCTTGTACCAGCCACCCACGTCGAGCACGAGGCCCATGCGCTTGCCGTCATGCAGCAGGTCACCGGCCAGGCCGATGTCGACCATGCGATCCAGCAGTTCCTTGTTCGGGGTGTAGCCGTCGGTCTGGCAGATCTCGGCGCGCAGGGCCAGGCCCAGGCCGTCGACGTCGCCGATTTCCGGGTGGCGCTTCTGCAGGCCACGCAGGCCGTCGAGGAAGTACGCGCCCTTTTCCGGCACGGTGCGCTCGTAATCCATTTCCTTGCCCAGCTTCAGCACTTCCAGGCCCAGGCGGGTGCCCAGCGGGTTGGAGTTGAAGGTGGAGTGGGTGGAGCCCGGCGGGAACACGGTCGGGTTGATCAGCTCTTCGCGCGCCCACAGGCCCGACAGCGGGTTCAGGCCGTTGGTCAGCGCCTTGCCGAACACCAGCACGTCAGGGGTCACGCCGAAGTGCTCGATCGACCACAGCTTGCCGGTGCGCCAGAAGCCCATCTGGATTTCATCGACCACCATCAGGATGCCGTACTTGTCCAGCACGCGCTTGAGGCCGGTGAAGAAGTTGCGCGGCGGAATGACGTAGCCGCCGGTGCCCTGGATCGGCTCGACGTAGAACGCGGCGTATTCGGCCTGCCCGACCTTGGGATCCCACACGCCGTTGTACTCGCTTTCGAACAGGCGCTCGAACTGCCACACGCAGTGGTCGGAATACTCGTCCGGGGTCATGCCCTTCGGGCGACGGAAGGGGTACGGGAACGGGATGAACATCGCGCGCTCGCCGAAGTGGCCGTAGCGGCGGCGGTAGCGGTAGCTGGAGGTGATCGACGACGCGCCCAGGGTGCGGCCGTGGTAGCCGCCCTCGAAGGCGAACATCAGGCTCTTGCCGCCACGCGCGTTGCGCACGATCTTCAGCGAGTCTTCAATGGCCTGCGCGCCGCCGACATTGAAATGCACGCGGCCGTCGAGGCCGAACTTCTCGTGCATGTCCACGGCAATGGTCTTGGCCAGCTGCACGCGGGTCGGGTGCAGGTACTGGCTGGCGACCTGCGGCAGGGTGTCGATCTGGTCCTTCAGCGCGTCGTTCAGGCGCTTGTTGCTGTAACCGAAGTTGCAGGCCGAGTACCACATCTGCAGATCGAGGTAGGGCACGCCCGCACCGTCGAACATGTAGCTGCCTTCGCCGCGCTGGAAGATCTTCGGCGGGTCGACGTAATGGACGGTATCGCCGAAGGAGCTGTAGCGGGCTTCGTCGGCCAGCAGCTGCGCATCGGAGGCAGCGGCGTCGGCGTTCTTGTCAAAAATGTTCATGCAGTTCGGTTCCGTGAAGGACGTTCGAAAGGGGGCAACGGGGAGCGGGTCTGGAAGGGAGTGTTCAGGCGGTGGCCAGCAGGGGCAGTACGATGGGCTGCGGGCTGGCGTCGAAATGACGTGGCTGCAGCAGGCTGCCATCGAGCAGGCGCGGCAGCAGCGCGACTGCATCGTGGAAGGTGTCGATGGCGGCGTGTTCGATGCCGGCCTTCGTGCAATGGGTGATCAGGCGGCGCTTGGCGAACACGAAGTCGGCATCTTCGGAGACGCAGAAGTCCGAGCTGCCATCGCCGATCATCAGCACGCGCGGTGCTTCGTTGGCGCGCGCCTGCGCAGCGCAGGTGCACTTGCAGGTGCCACTGCGGCAACCTTCGGCCTGGTAGGGCGATTCCAGTTCCCAGTGGTCCCCGCACCAGCGCAGGTGGTTGGCCACCACCGGCAGTCGCGACAGACCGTGGTTGGCGAGGATGCGGTGGATCGCATAGTCCAGGCCATCACTGACGATGCGCAGCGGCACGCCCAGTTGTTCGGCGCGGCTGACAAAGGCGGCGAAGCCCGGATCGATCTGTACCTGATCCAGGTGGGCGTCGAGCGTGGCCGGGTCCAGCTTCAGCAGCCTGACCTGGCCCTGCATGCATTCACGCGAGCCGATCTTTCCCGACTTCCACTGCTCTTCCAGTTCCTGCCAGCCCGGCTGGCCGTACTTCTCCAGCAGCGAGTCGATGACATCTTCGAGGCTGATGGTGCCGTCGAAGTCACACAGGATGCTCCAGCGCATGGGCAGGTCCGTCGATGAAAGAAACGTCCGGCGCGATGCCGGGGCAGGCTCAATGTAGGCAGGCAGCCTTTCTCGTTCCTTTCCTGTTGAAAGCCTTCATTTCCGGGCGGGGAAAGCGTTCAGGAATGATCTTTGTGAATGGGCCGATTGCCCGGGAATACCCGCTTTCAGAGCTGCGCGTCAGCCAATGCCTGCAGAATTTCTGCGGTCTCTTCACGGGTCTGCCAGGCGCTGTTGCCAAGGGTCAGCATGCGTGCGGCGAAGTCGCGCGCGTTGGGCACGTCGGCCTGCGGCACGATGCCTCGCAGATAGGCGTAGTCGGGCAGGGCATGGATGAACATGCGGCTGGCGCCGAGACCGCGTGGCCACAGGTTCTTCAGCGCAGCATCGCGCGCGCGCTGGCTGGGCAGCAGCAGCATCAGCATCGGCCAGGTGCCGCCGGTACCGGCCAGCCCATCGACCACGTCCACCGCCGGCAGCTGTGCCAGCTGCACACGCAGCTGCAATGCACGCAGGCGTCCGGCCTGCAGGAAGGCAGGCAGCCGCCGCGCGGCATGTGCGCCGATGTTCTGCCGCCACTGGCTGACCCGGTGCTGCGGGATGTCCAGCGGGAAAATGTCACCGACCGCTTCTTCCAGATCGCCGCGTTGCAGTGCACTGCGCAGTGGATTTCCGTACACCAGCGACAGCAGCGAGGGTCGATAGCAGGCTGCGAGCCCGAGCAGCTGCACACTGCGAAGCAGCTCCCAGCGCAGGCTGAAACGCACCTGTTCGGCGGCATGTTCGGCCAGCGCGGCGCGCAGTTCGTCGTCGCGGCTGACCAGCAGGCCGCCTTCGTGAAGGCTCAGCCCCTTGCCGGCGGCCAGGCTGAAGAAACCGATGTCGCCGCGCAGGCCGACACTGGTGTTGCCAATCCGTGCACCGAGTGCCTGTGCGGCATCTTCGATCACCCAGGCACCGGCGCCGCTTGCGACCTCGCAGGCCAGCTCGACGTCGGCGATGCGACCGCCCAGATGGGTGGGCAGGATCGCCAGCGTGCGCGCATCGGCCAGACGCCTGAGCTGGCCGGGGGCGAAGTCGAAATGGTCGCGCCGGGTATCGCACAGCTGCACCCGCAGACCCAGGCTGTGCACCGCGATCGGCACCAGCGGGCACGTATAGGCCGGCATGATTACGGTGTCGCGCTTTGGTGCACGCTTGCGCAGCGTACGCAGCGCGATCAGCAGTGCATGGGTACCGGAGCAGGTCAGCTGCAGAGGGGGTGTGCCGAGCTGGCTGGCCAGGATGTCGCGCAGGTTGCCGCCACCGGGAAGGAAATCGCTGGCCTGCATCGGCAGGCCCGCCGTCGGTGGGAGCTCGCGCGCGAACAGGCTCATCGTGGTGCGCTCACGACGTGCTTTCGGCCGGGCTGTGCGGGTCGTCGGCCTCCGCGCGGCCGAGGCAGACGATGCCGGCCACGATCAGTACTGCACCGAGCAGATGGTGCAGGGTCAGCGGCTCGTTCAACAGCCACGCCGACAGCAGCAGCACGCTGATCACTTCCAGGTGCGAGGCGGCGAATGCGGGGCCGATCGGCGCATGCCGCAGCAGGCTCATCCAGGTAAAGAACGCACCCACGTAGCCGAGGATGGCGCCGTACACCCACGGCTGCGACAGCACGCGCAGCAGCCACGCGGTGTTGGCCTCGACCGGCAGCGCGGCATCACCGGCGTACTTGAAACACAGCTGGGCCAGCGTGTCGAAGGCCATCAGCAGCGGGAAGCCGATTACATACAGGCGCCTCATGAGCCAGCTCCCACCACCGCCACGCCTGCGGTGACCAGCAGCATGCCCGTCACCCGCAGCGGCGTGAGCTTCTCCCGGAACAGGAAGCGGCCAGCGATCATCAGTGCGACGATGTTGATCGAGCCCAGCAGCACGCCCTTGGACAGCGGAACCAGCGACAGGAACGCGATCCAGGCGACGAACTCAAGCACATAGCAGGCGATGCCGATCCACAGCCAGGGACGGCTGAGCATGTGTTTCCAGCGTTGCAGTCCTTCGCCTTCCTGCGGATCGCTGGCGGCGGCCTTGAAGGCGAGCTGGCCACCGGTATCGAGTACCACATTGGTCAGCCACAGCAGCGTGGCGAGTGCCCCCATTTCAGGCCACCGCCTTGAGGACGCCACTGCGTTCACCGATCTCGGTGAAGAAGCGCGCGCTGCGGCGGATCACGTCGCGGCGTTCGCGGTCGATGGTGATCATGTGGTAGCTGTCTTCCAGCACCACCAGTTCCTTCGGGCCGCTGACCCGCGACATCACCAGTTCGGCATTGCCCATGCTGGCCACGTCGTCTTCGCGTGCGTGCATCACCAGGCACGGCGCGGTGACCTGGTGCAGGTGGCGGCGGGTCCAGTTGCTCAGGGCGCGCATCTCGGCCAGCGCGTGCCAGGGGTTGCCCGGAAGGCCGGCCGCCGCGCTGTCGCCGGACAGCATGGCGGCACTGACCTGCGCACGCAGTCGCTCGTCACGCAGGCCGTAGGGCGGTTCTTCCATGAACATGCGGTCGCGGCCGATGTTGAAGCGCTTGAACCACGGCAGCAGGAACGAGAGCCGGGCCACGGCGGGGATGTTCCAGCCGTCGTAGCGGAAAGTGGCGCCGTAGACGCCGACCCCGGAGATCCACTCCGGGCGACGTGCAGCCAAGACCAGCGACAGCACCGCGCCCATCGACAGGCCACCGACGAACAGCTGGTCGACCTTGCCGCGCAGGGTTGCCGCCGCATCTTCCACGCCCTGGTACCACTGTTCCCAGGTGGTTGCCAGCAGATCATCCACGCTGCCGCAATGCCCGGGCAGCTGCACGCCGTGCACGGTGAAACCGGCGTTGTTCAGGCCCTTGCCCAGCATGCGCATTTCCGCGGGGGTGCCGGTCAGGCCATGGACCAGCAGCACGCCCTGTGGGCCACCGGGGAGGAAGAAGTCGTGCGATTCGGTCACCTGGCGGCTCCGTGACGGCAGTGGGGATGGCAGGATCGCAAGCGCGATTTTCGCCAGCCTTTCAGCGCCCCGGACCGGGTCAGGGCGCCTTCAGCAGCGGCAGCGTGATGGCGACCTTCAATCCGCCGCCGGGGCGGTTCAGGAAGCTCAGGCGGCCGCCGAAGTGCTCCACCGCCTCGTGCGCGATGGCCAGGCCGAGGCCGGTGCCGCTGGCAGCGGTGCCCGGTGCCCGGAAGAAGCGCTCGCCCAGCCGTGGCATCACGTCGTCGGGCACGCCGGGGCCGTTGTCTTCCACATACAGTTCGACATCATTGTCGTCCAGCGCGTGCACGCCCACCGTGACGGTCGCATTGCGGCCGGCATAACGCAGGGCGTTGTCGATCAGATTGTCCAGCGCTTCCTGCAGCATGGCGCCGTTGCCGAGTACACGCAGCGGATGGGGGCTGCCGCGGTAGCCGAGGTCGATGCCATCACGGATCGCCTCCGGAACGCGCGTGCCGACCCACTGCGGCACCAGCTCGCATAGATCCAGCGCCTCCACGGTATCGGGCACGGTCTGCGCCCGGCTCAGCGCCAGCAGCTGGGTGCTGACCCGGGCAGTGCGCTGGTTGAGCCGGCGGATGTGCTGCAGTGCCTCGCGCACCGTATCGGGGTCACCATGTGCCAGCGCCTGGTCCACGTGCAGGGCCATGCCCGCCAGCGGCGAACGCAGCTGATGCGCGGCATCGGCGATGAAGCGGTTCTGCAACGTGATCATTTCCGCCTGGCGGGCAAACAGATCATCGATGGTGCTGATCAGGGGCTGGATCTCCTCCGGCACGTCGGCATCGGAGATCGGTGCCAGTTCGCCGCGGCGCTGCGCCAGGCGGGTCCTCAGCGGGGTCAGGATGCGCAGGCCGTAGGTCACGCCGAACCAGACCAGCGCCGCGGTACCCAGCGCCAGCATGGTCATCAGCGGGATGATGATCATCAGGATCTCGCGCGCGCGCTGTCGGCGGTCGGCCATGCTCTCGGCCACGGTCACCGCCAGCTGGTCCTGCGGATCATTCATCGCCTGCGTGCAGACCGTGGCCATGCGCACCTGCTGGCCATTGAGGTTGCCGTCGTACAGCGCCGGATGCACACCGGTGCAGTCCTGCGAAGGGGCGTACGGGCTGAAGTCGGCATTGCCGCTGAGCGTACCCATGCGGCTGCTGTCAACGTTGAAGTAGCGATGGCCGTCGGGGTCGTACTCGATCAGGAAGCGTGCCTGCGGCGACAGGTCGCTGGTCACCGGCATGGTGCTCAGCATCTGCGCGAACGAATGCGTGTCGTCGATCAGGTTGCGGTCGTGGATGCGGTTGGAATAGTCCAGCGCAACGTAATAGGCCAGGATCGTGTTGAAGGTGAGCAGGCCCAGCATCGGCAGCGCCAGGAAGGCGAGCAGGCGCCGGCGCAGGCTGGGCGGTCCACTGATCACGAGGCGTTTTCGTCCTGCGCGTCTTCCAGCATGTAGCCCAGCCCGCGCACGGTGCGGATGCCCATGCCGCCGGGTTGCAGCTTGCGGCGCAGGCGGTGCAGGGCGATGTCCAGGCCGTTGTCGGTGAGGTCCTGGCCCCAGTCGCACAGCGCTTCCACCAGTTGCGCGCGCGACACGATGCGCTCGGCGCGAACCGCCAGCGCGGACAGCAGGCCGAATTCCCGCGCGGTCAGTTCCAGTGACTGATCGTCGATCCACACCCGATGCCCGGCCAGGTCCAGGCGCAGGCGACCGATGCGCAGATCCGGGTTGCCATTGCTGGTGACCCGCCGCAGCTGTGCGCGAACACGTGCTTCGAATTCGTCCAGTGCGAACGGCTTGACCAGGTAGTCGTCGGCGCCGAGGTCGAGCACACGCACGCGCTCGGCCAGGCCGTCACGGGCGGTGACCACCAGCACCGCCAGGCCATCGCCGCGCTGGCGCAGGCGCTGCAGCACGTCGCGACCGTCCAGCTGCGGCAGGCCCAGGTCCAGTACCAGCAATGCGTACTGGGTCGAGCCCAGGGCAGCGTCGGCGTGCGCGCCGTTGTCGACGTGGTCGACCACATGGCCCTGCCGGCGCAGCGAGGCGCACAGGCCGGAGGCGATATCCGGGTCGTCTTCAGCAATCAGAACGCGCATGCGCGGGGCTCCTGTAACAGTCAGGCCCACCGGATGGACGGGGCGGGCCTCTCTCGGCTGCCGAGGGTAGCCGCAAACCGGGGGAAGGTGGAGCGCGCCGCCGCCACCGGGCGCGGCCGCGCTTTCCGTCCATTCAGTCCTGCAGGCCGGGCTCGCCCTCCGCCAGCGGCACCCGCGAACCGTCCAGCAGACCACGGCTGAGTTTGCCATCTTCGATGAACAGCAGTTCGCCGTTCTCGCCGTTCTTGATGCTGCTGTCGATGGCGATCACGCGGTCGCCATGGAAGCTGCTGACGTGCGGCATCGAAGTGTGGCCGACCACGATGCGCGCGAGCTGCAGGCGGTCGAGCACGGCCTGCACACCCGCCGTGTCGAGGCGGCCATCGAAGTAGCCGCGGTACCAGATCGGGCTGGTCTTGCCGTCATACAGCGGCGCGGTGGCCGGGTCGGCCTTCACCTCGGCCTTGGGCAGGCCGAGCGAGGCCTGGTAGGCCGCGTTGGTGCGCGCCGGGTCCAGTGCCAGCTGTACTGCTTCGGGCGAGATGCCGCCGTGCAGGAACAGGGTATCGCCGATCTTCAGCAGCACCGGGCGGGTGCGCAGCCACTGCCCGATCACCGAATCGGCACCGTACAGCTGCGGGTAGCTGCGGCCCAGCAGCTGGGCGCTGCGCAGGTACTTCGGATTGACGTAGCGCAGGTCGTCGTACAGCACCATGGTCTCGTGGTTGCCGAGCACGAAGTGCACTGCGCCACCGGCGGCGGCGGCCTGCTGCTGCAGGCCGTACAGCAGCCAGAAGGCCTCGGTCACCTGCGGGCCACGGTCGAACACATCGCCGGCGATGACCAGGGTGTCCTTGCCCAGCGCCCAGCGGTCCTGTGCGTCGATGACCTGGTGGGCACGCAGCAGGCGCACCAGCAGCCCGTACTGGCCATGGATGTCGGACAGCGCAACGATGCGCGGCACGGCCGGCAGCACCGAGACCGAAGGTGCATTCGGGGCAGCCACGTGCACCGTGTGCTCGTAGCCGCAGCGCGGGGCGATATCGGTACCCGCGGCCTGCGTAGCAAGCGTGTGCGACTCGACCTTGTCGTCGCAGATCCATGTGGCCTGCAGCCGGTCGCCCTGGCGGAACACATAGGGACCATCGGCCTGCACGTGATCGGCGGGCGCGGCAACCTCGCGGGCCTGCGTGGTTGCTGCGGCGCAGGCCAGCAGCGGCAAGAGCAGGGCGGTCAGCAGGGAAGGGCGATCGCGCGACATCGGCGGCATCCAGCAGCGGAAAGACCCGATGCTAACCGGCGCGGGCGTTCGTCGGTGTGCGCGAATGGGCGGGTCAGGTGTCGCGCCCGTCATCCCTGAGCTTGCGTACGCGGGTGGCGATGGGCTGAAGCGGCTGGTCGTCGCGCCCGCGCGGCTGCATGTAGGGCAGCGGCCGCCGCGTCGCCAATTCGATCAGCTGTGAATGGGCTTCGCCTGCACCGAAGCAATGGCACTCTCCCCACTGGCGCAGTGCGACCAGCAGCGGGAACAGTTCCTGGCCAGCGGCGGTCAGCACGTACTCCTGGTAGGCCGATCCATCGGAGGCCGGCTGCAGCTGCAGGATGCCGGCCTCGACCAGCCGGCGCAGGCGGTCGCTGAGGATGTTGCGCGCCGCGCCGAGGCTGCGCTGGAAATCTCCGAAGCGGGTGATGCCGTCGAACGCGTCGCGGATCACCAGCAATGCCCAGCGGTCACCGAGCAGGTCGGCACTGCGGGCTACTGGGCAGGGGCTGTCGGCGTGCATGCTGGTATCTCCGAATGTGGTTGCAGTTTAAAACCAATGGCGATAGCCTGCATCTGGTTTCAAATTGCAACTACAAATGAGTGCCGCATCTCTTCCACGCCCGCTGCTGGTCCTGCTTGCGATTGCCGCCGGTGCCAGCGTTGCCAATATCTACTACGCGCAGCCGCTGCTGGACCCGCTTGCACGCGCCTTTGCGCTGGACCGGGCCGTGGCCGGCGCGGTACTGGCGGCCACCCAGGCCGGTAGCGTGCTGGCGCTGCTTGGGCTGCTGCCGCTGGCGGACCGCAGCGACCGGCGACGCCTGCTGCGGCTGCAGCTGATTGCACTGGTGCTGGCCCTGTTGTGGCTGGCGGCGTCACGCACGGCGAGCTGGCTGTTGTCGGGCATGCTGCTGGCCGGCTTGCTGGGTACCGCGCTGACCCAGGGCCTGATCGCCTATACCGCAATGCTGGCACCGCCCGAGCAGCGCGGTCGCATGGTCGGTGTGGTGCAGGGCGGCGTGTTCATCGGCCTGCTGCTGGCGCGCGTGGTGTCCGGTACGGTGGCGGCGGCCTTTGGCTGGCAGAGGGTCTACCTGCTGTCAGCGGTGGTGATGGCGGTGTTGGCGGCGCTGCTGTGGCGGCGCCTGCCCGCAGTACCGGTGCCGTCGGTCCCTCCACGCTGGCGCGAGCTGCTGGGCTCGATGCTGGGCATGCTGCGTCGCGATCGAACGCTGCGCGAGCGCGGGCCGCTGGCATTGCTGCTGTTTGCAGGCCTCAATGTGTTCTGGGCGGCGGCACCCTTGCCGCTGTCCGCACCGCCGCTGCACTGGTCGACGGCGACCATCGGTGCGCTCGGCCTGGCCGGCGTGGTCGGTGCGCTGATGGCAGCGCGTGTCGGCCACTGGATGGACCGTGGTTTCACCCATCGGGTCAGCCTCGGTGCGCTGTTGTTGATGCTGGTCGCGTGGTGGCCGCTGCTGGGCCTGCCGCAGTCGCTGTCCTTGCTGCTGCTGGGTGTGGTCGTGCTCGACCTCGGCGGCCAGGCACTACATGTCTCGAACCAGGCACTGCTGCTGCGTGCACCGGCAGAACAGCATGGGCGCCTGGTGGCGTTGTACATGCTGTTCTATGCGGTGGGCAGTGGTGCAGGCGCGGCGGCGGGGCCCTGGATGCAGGTGCGGCATGGCTGGCCCGCCGTGTGCCTGCTGGGTGCAGGCATCGCGTTGCTGGCGCTGCTGTGGTGGGCAGCGTGGCGGGTGGTGGCGTTCAATGCATCGGCTGGCGCGCGAACCGGTAGAGTCGACTGTTAGTCGACTGCTCTTCCGTCAGCTTGCAAAAAAACCTGCGCTGCGCGCGATAGTCGACTGGCAGTCGACTCTACCCCTGGGTTGCCGTCCGCGTCGGGCTACCGCTGCAATGCCCGCCGTCCCGGTGCTTCCTGTAGTGCCTCGCTGGCCACCACCACGCGGTTGCGGCCGCTGCGCTTGGCCTCGTACATCGCGGCGTCGGCACGTGCCATCAGCCGCTCGTAGTCCGGATGACCATCGTGACCGGCCACGCCGATGCTGGCGGTCAGCTCCAGCACCTGACCATTGGCCAGCGCTACCGGCGACTGTGCGATCTGCCGGCGCAGGCTCTCGGCGATCACGGTCGCCTGCGATTCGCTGGCGGCCACCAGCACCACCACGAATTCTTCGCCGCCATAGCGGAACAGGTAGTCGCTGCCACGCGTGAGCTGGCCGAGCAGGCCGGCCACGTGCTGCAACGCGCGGTCGCCGGCATCGTGGCCATGGCCGTCGTTGATTGCCTTGAAATGATCCAGGTCGAGCAGCAGCAGCGAGAACGGTGTGCGGTTGCGCGTGGCCAGCTCGATTTCCCGACGCAGCACGGTGGGCAGGAAGCGACGGTTGAGCAGGTTGGTCAGCGCGTCGCTGCCGGCATCGAGTTCACCGATGCGCTCGAACAGCAGTGTCATCAGGGTGCGGATGGCGGCCAGGTCCTCGCGGATGGCCGGCAGCACCGCCAGTCGCTGTGCCGGGGCATCGCCGCTCGCGCGCTGCAGGTGGCCGTCAATGCGGGCCATCAACTTGCCCACCTGCTGCGTTTCGCTGCTCTCGCCGAAGCTGGGGATGCCCTTGTGGGTGAACCACAGGCCGAACTCCGAGGTGGCCAGGCTGGCGTTGTCGCTGGCCTGCACATGACCGGCGAGTGCGTACAGCAGGGCGTTTTCCCAGTCCAGCAGCAGTGCACGCTGGCGCTCTCGTTCGGTACCGACGTTCTGTACCAGCGAGAACAGCCGGTAGGCGGCGTCGGCACGGGTGGAGCGCTCGCGCGCATGGGTATAGGCCAGCGTCATGCCTTCCATGGCGATGTCCATGATCGCGCTGAGGCAGGCGATGGCAGCGAATGCGGTCGCGCTGTCGGGTGCCTCGTCGCGCAGGCGCACGAACAGCTCGTGCTTGAGCACGCGCGCACCGCGGGTGACCAGGTCGACCGGGATGCCGACCCGCGCATGTACGTCGCCGATCACCCGCTGCGAGGCGACGGTGGTGGCGATGCCGGAGGCGTCAGTGGTCAGCAGTTGCACCAACCAGCGCTGCATGGCCGGCTGCAGGCGCTGCTTGACCTGGTCGTGGGACAGGAAGCGGCGTGCACGCCCGTCCTGCAGCAGCACTTCATAGAAGCGCTGGGCCAGCGCGGGTGGGGCATCGGTGGCAGCGCACTTGAGCAGCGCGGTGGCGGCAGGGCCGGCCTGCAGCAGGCACTGCTGCCAGGCCTCGGCCAGCGGCTGGCTGGCATCGTCCAATTGGGGTGGTTCCACGTCGATCTCTGACTGCGTACGCCAAACCACGGGTATCGGCCGCGACGGCGTACGGTTGATGGCGGGTTAGCCGGCCAGTTTACGCGCGGTGCAGGGTTGCACGGTGCGCAAAGCACATCGCCATGGCTGCGGCAATGAGCGAACGCATTTGAGAATCAATCGCATTGGTGGGAGAATGCGCGCACGGATCGGGCCGCAGGCGACTGCAGCGACGCTCCGCCTCCCCCTCGTCGTTGCCTCAAGCCCTTTGCCAGAGGCCCCGTAGCCCTGCCAGAAGGTCCAGATCATGTCTCCTGCCGTTGTCCTTTCGCCGCGCCCGCTGGCGCTTGCCGTTGCCGCCCTGCTGGCGGGAAGCGCCCTGACCGCCCAGGCCGAAACCGAGGCCACCGATATCGACACGGTGCACGTCACCGCCTCGCAGATTGCGCGCCAGGCGTTGGGCACTTCGACCATCACCGCCGAGGACATCGCCAAGCGCCCGCCGGCCAACGACATCGCCGAGCTGCTGCGGACCATGCCGGGCGTCAACCTCACCGGCAACAGTGCCTCGGGCCAATACGGCAACAACCGCCAGATCGACCTGCGTGGCATGGGCCCGGAAAACACCCTGATCCTGGTCGACGGCAAGCGCATCGGCGCGCGTGATGCCGTGCGCATGGGCCGCAGCGGTGAGCGCAATACCCGCGGTGATACCAACTGGGTGCCAGCGGAAATGATCGAGCGCATCGAAGTGCTGCGCGGCCCGGCGGCGGCACGCTATGGCTCCGGTGCGTCCGGCGGCGTGGTCAACATCATCACCAAGCGCCCGACTGGCGACCTGACCGGTGCGGTCGACCTGTACGGGCTGGTGCCCGAGCACAGCGCCGAAGGTGGCAGCGAGCGTGTCGGCCTGCAGCTGAGTGGGCCGATGACCGACACCCTGTCGTTCCGCCTGTACGGCAATCTCAACAAGACCGACGCCGACTCGCTGGACCTCAACCGCCAGTACGCCACCAACCCGAACGCAGTGCCGCCGGCTGGCCGCGAGGGCGTCAAGAACCGCGATGTCAACGCGCTGCTGCGCTGGGACGTGACCGCCAACCAGGTGGTCGAGTTCGAGGCCGGCACCAGCCGCCAGGGCAACATCTATGCTGGTGACCGCGCGGTCAGCACCACCGGCACTTCGACCGGCATCGATCTGGCCGCCCTGGCCGAGGACAAGGCGGAAACCAACCGCATGTACCGCAACACCGGCGCGATCACCCATCGTGGCCGCTGGGGCGATGTCACCTCGCGGGTGACGGCCGCGGTGGAAGCGGTGAACAACTCGCGAATCAACGAAGGCCTGGCCGGTGGCCCGGAGGGCAGCTTCAACGGCACCGACTGGTCGACCTCCCGCCTGCGCAACTACCAGCTGGATGGCGAAGTGAGTTTCCCGACCACGCTGGGCGGTGCCGAGAACATCTGGACGCTGGGCTTCGAGTACCTGGACAGCCGCCTGACCGACCCGTATTCGATGAGCCAGTCCAGCAGCAGTGGCGGCGGACTCCCGGGATTGTCGGCCGATCGCGCGCGCGGCAAGTCCGACGCGCAGACCACCGCCGTGTTCGTGGAAGACAATATCTACCTGGGTGAGCGCTGGATCGTCACCCCGGGCCTGCGCTTCGATCATCACAGCCAGTTCGGCAACAACACCAGCCCCAGCCTCAATGCGCAGTTCCGCATCAACAGCGACTGGGTGGTGAAGGGCGGTATCGCCCGTGCATTCAAGGCACCCAACCTGTACCAGTCGAATCCGGACTATCTGTATTACACCCGTGGCAATGGCTGCCCGAATGCACTGCCGAGCCTGGGCGCCGGCTGCTACATGCGCGGCAACGCGGACCTGAAGGCGGAAACCAGCCTGAACAAGGAACTGGGCATCGAGTGGGCACCGCAGAGCGGCTGGCAGGCGTCGTTGACCTACTTCCACAACGACTACAAGGACAAGATCCAGGCCGGCTACACCCAGATCGGCCTGACTGCCGACACCAAGGGCCGCATCTTCCGCTGGGAGAACGCGCCCAAGGCGATCGTGCAGGGGCTTGAAGGCAACCTGGTGATCCCGCTGCTGGGTGAGCAGGGCAACCGCCTGAAGTGGAGCAACAACTTCACCTACATGGTGGAGAACGAGAACAAGCGCACCGGCCAGCCGCTGTCGGTGATTCCGAAGTACACCGTCAACACGATGCTGGACTGGCAGGCCACCGACAGGCTGTCGCTGCTGCTGACCGGCACGTTCTACGGCAAGCAGAAGCCGGCCACTACCAACATCAACAATGATCCGCGCTGCACCGGCACCTGCGACCCATCGATCGCACTGCAGGATCGCGGTGCGTACAACATCTGGGGCGTGAGCGCGCGCTACAAGGTGACCGAGACGGTCAGCTTCGGCTTCGGCGTGAACAACCTGGCCGACAAGCGCCTGTTCCGCGAGGCCAACAGCAGCGATGCCGGCGCGGCGACCTACAACGAGCCGGGCCGCGCGTACTGGGCCAGCCTGCGCTTCGGGTTCTGACCCGATGAGGCCTGCGCCGGGGCGTTCCCCGGCGCAGCCTGAAGGCTACTTCACCTGCCGGCAATCGCGCAGGTGGACGCCACCGGTGTCCATCTTGTCGACCACGCCTTCCAGTTTCACCCAGTCGTTCTCGCGCAGGGTGGCGCCCAGCGCCATCTGATCCGGCGCGAGCGCACAGTGCACGGTGAAGTTGGCGTTGTTGTCGTCGTTCGACTGGCGCCCGCCGATGCCACCGATGCCCTTCATCTTGGTGACCAGATAGCCCACCTCGAAGGTCTTGGCAAAGCGGTTGGGCTGGGCGGTGTACACCTGGCCATCGATGATGAAACGACGGCCGAAATACTTGACGAGCAACGGCTGGTACATCGCATCGGTATCCGGCGGGGTGCTGGTGCCGGAGAACAGCGCCCTGAGCGGTGCGGTGTTGATTTCCCGCTGCAGCCGCTTGGCGTCCTTGCCCATTTCGGTGGACATGCCGACCGCAGTGGCCTGGATCGGCTTGTCGAAACCGCTGGAGACACGCACGGCTTCCGCGATCGCCTCGCCTTCGGGGCCGGTCTTGAGCTTGTCCAGCCAGCCACACAGCGCGCTGCGTGCGTCCTCTTCCTTGGCGGTCTGCCCGCGTGACAGCTTGGTGCCGACCACCACGTTGCCGCCATTGGAGGCGGTGATGATGCTGACCAGCGGCATCTTGGTGTCGGTCTGCAGCACGTACATCTGGCCTTCGGTCTCGGTGATGACATCTCCGCTGACGAAGTTGTTGCCCTCATCAAGCGCTGCCTTGCGCAGCTGGCCCAGGGCGCTGCGGGGCTTCAGGCCGGGGAGGGTGACTTCGGAGGTGAAGAACTGGCCATTGCGGGGATCGCCTACCGCCTGGAAATTCTGCTGGCAGGTCTTGGCCGAGGCGCTTGCGGCCGTGCCCAGCGCGCAGGCCACGGCGACGGCGACCCAGGGGGTCTTGGTAGTCCACATGTTCCGGATTCCTTGTGCTTGGGTGTCCATTGCGGGCCGCAACGCCGAAGCGGTCTGGCTGCCCGTTCCCCATCCAGAGGGGATGTGGTCATCATAGTGTGGCCCGGCACGGGCGCAAGCTGCGGCGAGCCGCGACGTGCAGTCTGCAATGTTATAAACACCGTGATAGTTTCCCCACGGCCGCCGGCGTAGCCTGCCTCCATCGCAAAGGAGCTGTTGCCATGGGCCACGACCACGATCACCTGCCATCCGAGATCCGCCACGAGAAACCCCTGTGGTGGGCGCTCGGCCTGACCTCCACCTTCCTCGTCGTCGAGGTGGTGGGCGCGTTCTGGACCAACAGCCTGGCGCTGTTGTCCGACGCGGCACACATGGCCACCGACGCGCTGGCCCTGATGATCGCGCTGGTCGCGGTGCGGCTGAGCCGGCGCCCGCCGGATGCGCGTCGCACCTACGGCTATGCGCGCCTGGAAGCGCTGGGCGCGATGATCAACGGTGCGATGCTGTTCGTGGTCGCCGGTTACATCCTGTGGGAGGCTATTGGGCGTTTCCGCGAGCCGCAGGAGATCGCCTCATCGGGCATGCTGGTGATTGCCGCAGCGGGCCTGGTCATCAATCTGATCTCGATGCGCCTGCTGCAGGCCGGCAGCGGCGAGAGCCTCAACGTGAAGGGCGCCTACCTGGAAGTGTGGGCGGACATGCTCGGCTCGGTGGCGGTGATTGCGGGTGCGGTGCTGATCCAGTTCACCGGCTGGAAGCCGATCGATCCGATCCTGGCGGTGCTGATCGGCCTGTGGGTGTTGCCGCGCACCTGGGTGCTGATGCGCGAGGCGATCAACGTGCTGCTGGAAGGCGTGCCCAAGGGCATGGACGTGGCCAAGGTGCGCGACAGCCTGTCCAGCCATGCCGCGGTAATGGACGTGCATGACCTGCACGTGTGGGCGCTGGCCTCCAGCACGCCGGCGCTGACCGCGCATGTCGTTACGCGCGACGGCACCGATGCCGATGCGCTGCGCCGTGAGCTGAGCGGGCGCCTGCACGATGAATTCGGCATCGAGCACGTGACACTGCAGCTTGAAGCGGACCACTGCGGCGAAGCCTGTGGTGAGCCGGCGCCGGTGAAGGGCGGCGAGCATGAGGGCCATGAAGGTCATGACCACGGCGAGGACGCGCAGGGCCATCGCGGTCACGTGCATCGCTGATCGAAGATGACGCGCGTGCCGGGAGATGCCCGGCGCAGCTATTCGTCCCGACGTGAAGCCAGCCGATCCGCCAGCCGGGTCGGCTCCGGCAGCCGGTAACCGCGCAGGGTGCGCTGCACCCAGTCCAGCGCGGTATCGGCACTGACCCGATGGCCGCCGGCCACGAACAGCGGCTTGCAGCGCACCTTGCTGCGCAGCACCCAGCCGAGCTGCTCGTCACCGTCCATCAATGGCGTATGCGCGCCTGCTTCGGCACCTGGTTCGACGAACCGGCCCACCAGTTTCGACTTGGCCACGCCGATGCTCGGCAGGTCGGTGACCACGCCCAGATGCGCGGCCACGCCCAGTCTGCGCGGATGGCTGATGCCGTGGCCATCGACGAACACCAGATCCGGCGCCCGCGGCAGCAGCGCCAGCGCGGCCAGCAGTGCCGGCAGTTCGCGGAAGCTGAGCAGGCCGGGGATGTAGGGCATCACCGTAGGAATCCGCGCGATCTCCTGCGCCACGGGCTGCAGCGTCTTCGCATCCAGCAGCACTGCCGCGGCGCGGGTGATCGCGCCGTTGTCTTCAAAGCCGACATCCAGCCCGGCCAGCCAGCGCACGTTGCGTGGCAGGCGGTCCTGGCGTTCCACGCCGCCGGCAAGCAGGGTCTGCTGCGCGCGGGCAGTGGCGACGCTGCCTTCCCAGCGTCCGGGGTCGATCACCGTATTCATTGGCCACAGCATCGCATGCGCGGTGCCACGGCCCGGTGAGCGGCGCCCGGGGCTACAATGGCGGCCTGCCTTTCCTCGCGTTGGAGACCCTGCAGTGACCCGTAAACTCGTACTGTTGCGCCATGGCCAGAGCCAGTGGAACCTGGACAACCGCTTCACCGGCTGGGTCGATGTCGACCTCACCGAGCAGGGGCGCCGGGAAGCGGCCGCCGCCGGTCGCCTGATGCGCGAGGAAGGCCTGCAGTTCGACGTCGCCCACACCTCCGTGCTCAAGCGCGCCATCCACACGCTGCAGGGTGCGCTGGCCGAACTGGAGCAGGACTGGCTGCCGGTGAACAAGTCCTGGCGCCTCAACGAGCGCCACTACGGCGGCCTGCAGGGCCTGGACAAGGCCGAGACCGCCGCCAAGCACGGCGAGGACCAGGTCAAGGTGTGGCGTCGTTCGTACGACATCCCGCCGCCGGCCATGGACCTGGAAGATCCGGGCCACCCGATCCATGACCGCCGCTACGCCGGCCTGGACCGCAACGCGCTGCCGGGCACCGAATCGCTGGCGACCACCCTCGACCGCGTGCTGCCGTACTGGCATGACGCCATCGCGCCGCAGCTGAAGGACGGCAAGACCGTGCTGGTCACCGCCCACGGCAACTCGCTGCGCGCCCTGTACAAGTACCTCAACAACGTCTCGCGCGAGGAAATCCTCGAGCTGAACATCCCGACCGGCATCCCGCTGCTGTTCGAACTGAACGATGATCTGACCGTGCAGTCGTTCCGCTACCTGGGCGACCCGGAAGCGGCGCGCAAGGCCGCTGAAGCCGTGGCCAACCAGGGCAAGGCGAAGTAAGAAGCAGAAGGCCGGCGCAAGCCGGCCTTCGCTTTTTGTAGAGTCGAGCCATGCTCGACTGCTGTTGGCCTCTTGCCGCAAGCGCCATGAACCCGGAACCGAGAGCAGTCGAGCATGGCTCGACTCTACAGAAGGGCGTCCTGTGACCTTTGGCCGGTCCCTGTCGTGGGCGTCCCCGGCTACCCTGTGAAATTACCCGCAGGAGAGCCTCATGAACGTCCGCAACCTGGTCCCGCTGGGCCTGACCATCGCCATCGCTGCCTCGCTGGCGGCCTGTGGCAAGAATGAAACCGCGCCGGCGGCCAGCGCCGACGCCAAGCCGGCCTTCGACCTGTCGCAGATCAAGACGCCGCTGATCTCGCTCAACAGCGCCGACCTCGATCCGGCCATCTCGGCCTGTACCGACCTCAATGGCTTCGTCAACAGCAAGTGGCTGAAGGCCAACCCGGTGCCGGGCGACCAGACCACCTGGGGCAGCTTCGAGATCCTGCGCGAGCGCTCGCTGGAAGTGCAGCACGCGCTGGTGCAGCAGGCCGCCGCCAGCCAGGCCAAGGCCGGCTCGGTGGAAGCCAAGATCGGTGACATCTGGAAGACCGGCAACGACGAAGCGAAGATCGAAGCGGCCGGCCTGGCACCGCTGCAGCCGCAGCTGGACAAGATCACCGCGCTGAACGACACCGCCGCCATCACCCAGTACCTGCGCGACAGCCAGGCCGAGGGCAAGGGCGTGCTGTTCTCGCTGTTCGCCAATGCTGATTACAAGGATTCGGCCAACGTCATCGCCTACGTCGGCCAGGGCGGCCTGGGCCTGCCGGAGAAGGGCTACTACTTCGACGACGCGCAGGCCAAGATCCGCGATGCCTACGTGGCCTATATCGCCCAGGTGCTGACCCTGTCCGGCGTGGACGCCGCGCAGGCGGCCGAGCAGGCCAAGGCCGTGATGGCCTTCGAAACCCGCCTGGCCAAAGCCTCGATGTCGCGCATCGAAATGCGTGACCCGGCCAAGCGCTACAACCCGCTCAGCGCCGCAGACGCCGACAAGCTGACCCCGAACTTCAGCTGGACCGCGCTGTTCGACACCCTGAAGGTGCCGGCCGCGCAGAAGTTCTCGCTGGCGCAGCCGGGCTTCTTCGGTGAAATGGACAAGATGCTCGCCGATGTGCCGGCCAGTACCTGGCAGGCCTACCTGCGCTTCCACACCATCGACGACGCCTCGCCGTACCTGAGCAGCCAGTTCGAGAAGGCCAACTTCGATTTCTATGGCACCACCCTGCGTGGTCAGAAGGAAATGCAGCCGCGCTGGAAGCGCGTGCTGGAGTCGGTCAACGGTGGCATGGGTGAAGCCCTGGGCCAGCTGTACGTCGATGCCGTGTTCCCGGCCGAGTCGAAGGTGGCCATGCAGCACCTGGTTGAAAACCTGTCGCAGGCGCTGAAGGCACGCCTGGAGCAGCTGCCGTGGATGGGCGAAGAAACCAAGAAGAAGGCACTGGAAAAGTGGGCCAGCTTCACCCCCAAGATCGGTTACCCGGACAAGTGGCGTGAGTGGACCGGCCTGCAGACCAACGGCGACAGCTACCTGGGCAACATGCAGGCGGCGCGTGCGTTCAACTACCGCTACATGCTGGACAAGATCGGCAAGCCGGTGGACAAGACCGAGTGGGGCATGACCCCGCAGACCGTCAATGCGTACTACAACGCGACCAAGAACGAGATCGTGTTCCCGGCGGCAATCCTGCAGGCGCCGTTCTTCGACGCCAAGGCCGACCCGGCGCTGAACTACGGCGGCATCGGTGCGGTCATCGGCCACGAAATGATGCACGGCTACGACGACTCGGGCAGCCAGTTCGCTGCCAACGGCAACTTCGACAACTGGTGGACCGACGCCGACCGCAAGGCCTTCACCGAACGTACCGACCAGCTGGTCGCACAGTTCGATGGCTATGAGTCGGTGCCGGGCGTGTTCGTGAAGGGCAAGCTGACCCTGGGCGAGAACATCGGTGACTTGGGCGGCCTGACCGTGGCCTACGACGCGCTGCAGATGGCGCTGAAGGAAGACCCGAAGGCGAATGTCGAAGTTGATGGCCACAGCCAGGACCAGCGTTTCTTCATGAACTGGGCCACCGTGTGGCGCCGCAACTTCACCGACGGTGAGCTGCGCGTGCGGCTGAACACCGACCCGCACGCGCCGGCCAACTTCCGTGCCAACGGTGCGCCGTCGAACATGCCGTCCTATGCCGCTGCATTCCAGTGCAAGGCTGGCGACGCGATGGTGCGTGCTGACGACAAGCGCGTGGTGATCTGGTAATCGATCGCACGTAACGCGTGATGCCAAAGGCCCGGCGAAAGCCGGGCCTTTTGTCTTTCTGGCCGGTCGCTAGGAGCGGACTGGTAGAGTCGACTGCTCTTCGTTCAGATCGAGAAAATCCCGCGCTGCGCGCGATAGTCGACTAACAGTCGACTCTACCGGCGGGTCGTTTCACCGTCGGGAAGATCTCAGGCCAGCTCCGGCTCCCGCGCCAGCATGCGATGGAAGCGCTGCAGCACGTAGGGATCCACCAGCCCTCCAGACTGCGAATCGATGATCCGCAATGCGGTTTCGTGCTCCATCGCATCGCGATACGGGCGCACGCTGGTCATCGCATCGTAGGCATCGGCGATGGTGACGATGCGTGCGCCCAGCGGGATGGATTCGCCACGCAGGCCGTCGGGATAGCCACTGCCATCAAACGCTTCGTGATGGGCGCGGATCAGCCGTGCGACCGGTGCGGCGTCGCTGCGGCCGGTGGCGAGGAAGATGTGCTCGCCGCGCACCGGATGCTCGCGCATGATCGCGCGCTCCTCATCGGTATGCCGGCGCGGTGCCAGGAGCACATCGTCGGGAATGCCGATCTTGCCGACGTCGTGGAAGCGCGCGGCCAGGCCGATCTGCGCACAGGCATCGTCGTCGAGATCGCAGTGCGCGGCCAGGCGCTGCGCGAGCAGGCCAACGCGGTCGCAATGGTGGCGGGTGTAGGCGTCGCGCATCTGCAGCGACATCGAGAGGGCATCGATCAGGCAGGCCTGCGCGTGCAGCAGGTCGGGGGCGGGTACGGCGTCAGGGAACATGGTCATCCGCCCGCACCGGGTGGGGACCGGTGCGGGGTGTTCGGGGGGCGATCAACCCGGGGCGAGGGTGGTCAGAAGGGCGCGGGCCGCATTGAAGCGGTCTTCCGGCAACGGCAGCGGGTGCTTGATGCGCAGCTTGTCGGGCCCTTCCATGGCGTACAGGTTCGGTTGTTTCTGGATCAGCTGGATCACCGCTATCGGATCGATGTTCGGCTTGGACTCGAACACGATGCGGCCACCGTTCTCGCCCAGGTCCAGCTTGCGGATGCCCAGCGTGTTGGCTTTCAGCTTCAGCTCGGCGATGGCGAACAGATGCTTGGCGGCATCCGGCAGCAGGCCGAAGCGGTCGATCATCTCCACCTGCAGCTCGCGCAGCGCATCACTGTCGCGCGCGCTGGAAATGCGTTTGTACAGGGTCAGGCGGGTGTGCACGTCCGGCAGGTAGTCTTCCGGAATCAGCGCCGGCACGTGCAGCTCGACCTCGGCACCGCGCACTTCCTCGCCGGCATCCAGGTCGGGCAGCTTGCCCTGCTTGATGCTGCGCACCGCGCGTTCCAGCAGCTCGGTATAGAGGCTGAAGCCGACCTCGGCCATCTGCCCGCTCTGGTCCTCGCCGAGCAGTTCACCGGCACCGCGGATCTCCAGATCGTGGGTGGCCAGGGTGAAGCCAGCGCCCAGTTCGTCCATCGAGGCGATGGCTTCCAGGCGCTTCTCGGCGTCGGGGGTGATCGCGCGGCGGTCGGGGGTGATCAGGTAGGCGTAGGCACGGTGGTGCGAACGGCCGACGCGGCCACGCAGCTGGTGCAGCTGGGCCAGGCCGAAGCGGTCGGCGCGGTTGATGATGATGGTGTTGGCGTTGGGGATGTCGATGCCCGATTCGATGATCGTGGTCGACAGCAGCACGTTGAAACGCTGCTTCTGGAAGTCCAGCATCACCTTTTCCAGCTCACGCTCGGGCATCTGCCCGTGGGCGACGCCGATGCGTGCTTCGGGCACCAGCTCGGACAGCTCGCGCTGCATGCGGCCGATGCTCTCCACGTCGTTGTGCAGGAAGTACAGCTGGCCACCGCGTGCCAGCTCGCGCTGGAAGGCTTCGCGCAGCAGCGCGTTGTCCCACTGGGTGATGAAGGTCTGCACCGCCAGCCGGTTCGGTGGCGGCGTAGCGATGATCGACAGGTCGCGCAGGCCGGCCATGGCCATGTTCAGCGTGCGCGGGATCGGCGTGGCGGTCAGGGTCAGCAGGTGCACGTTGGCGCGCAGCGCCTTCAGTGCTTCCTTCTGGCGCACGCCGAAACGCTGCTCCTCGTCGACGATGACCATGCCCAGGTCCTTGAACTTCACGTCCGGCTGCAGCAGGCGGTGGGTACCGACGATCACGTCGATGGTGCCTGCGGCGACCTTCTCCAGTTCGGCCTTGATTTCCTTGGTGGTCTTGAAGCGCGACAGCACCTCGACCTTCAGCGGGTAATCGGCGAAGCGGTCGCGGAAGTTGCGGTAATGCTGTTCGGCCAGCAGCGTGGTCGGCACCAGCACGGCCACCTGCTTGCCGGCGCTGGCGGCGGCGAACGCCGCGCGCACCGCGACCTCGGTCTTGCCGAAGCCGACGTCGCCGCAGACCACACGGTCCATCGGCTGGCTGCTGGCCAGGTCGCGCAGGGTGGCGTCGATCGCGGCCAGCTGATCGGGGGTTTCCTCGAACGGGAAGCCGGCCGCGAACGGTTCGTACATCGCGCGGTCCACCTGCAGGGCCAGTCCGGCACGCGCCTGGCGGCGGGCCTGGATCTCCAGCAGTTCGGCCGCCACATCGCGCACTTTCTCGGCAGCCTTGCGCTTGGCCTTGCTCCACTGCTCGCCGCCGAGCGAATGCAGCGGCGCGGTTTCCGCCGAAGCACCGGAGTAGCGGCTGATCAGATGCAGCTGGGCAACCGGCACATACAGGCGGTCGCCCTTGGCGTATTCGATTTCGAGGAACTCGCCGGGCATGCCGCCGACGTCCATCGCGATCAGGCCACGGTAGCGGCCGACGCCATGGTCCTCGTGCACGATCGGCGCGCCTTCGGTCAGCTCGCCGAGGTCGCGGATGATCGCTTCCGGCTCGCGGCCGGCACGGCGCGTGCGGCGGGTGCTGCCGGCGCGCTCGGGGAACAGTTGGCGCTCGGTCAGCACCGCGATGCGCGGATCGTCCAGCGCGAAGCCATCCTCCAGCGGCGCCACCGCAATCGCGAAGCGCGCATCGCCGGCGAGGAAGCTGGGCAGGTCGGCCACCACCGGCGGCTTCAGCTCGGCGGCCTGCAGCACTTCCAGCAGGGCCTCGCGACGCCCGGGTGAATCGGCGGCAATCAGTACCCGGCCGGGATAGTGGCCGAGGAAGGATTTCAGCGCGTCGCCAGCGGGGGCCTCGCGTGCGGCCACCGGCAGCGGCGGCAGCGGCTGGTCACCCAACGCATGGGCATCGGCGATGCGCGCGTGGTCAGCCGACCACACCTCAATGCGCGGGGCATCGTTCAGACGCTCGCGCAGCAGCTCCGGCGACAGGTACAGCGCCGACGGCGGCAGCAGCGGGCGTTCCACATCGTGGCGTCGCTGCTCGTAGCGGTCACCGGTCTGCGCCCAGAACGCGACTGCCGCTTCGTACGCACCGGTGCAGACCACCGGCAGGCTGCCGTCGGGCAGGTAGTCGAACAGGGTCGCGGTGCGCTCGAAGAACAGCGGCAGGTAGTACTCGACGCCGGCCGGAGCCAGCCCGGATTTCAGGTCCTGATACAGCGAACTGCGCCGGGTATCGACATCGAAACGCTCGCGCAGCGTGGCCAGCACGCGGGCGATGCTGGCCTCGTCCATCGGCACTTCGCGGCCGGGCAGCATGTGCACCGCCTCGACCTTGTCCAGCGAACGCTGGCTTTCCGGATCGAAGGCACGGATGGAGTCGATGTCCTCGTCCAGCAGCTCCACCCGCAGCGGCTCGTCGGCGCCCATCGGGAACACGTCGAGCAGGCCGCCGCGCACCGCGAAGTCACCCGGGTCCATCACCTGCGGCACGTTGCGGTAGCCGGCGCTTTCCAGGCGGCGCTTCTCGGCTTCAAGATCCAGGCGCTGGCCGACCTTCAGGTCGAAGCTGCCACCGATCACATAGCTGCGCGGGGCCAGCTGCTGCAGCAGGGTCTGCACCGGCACGATCACCAGGCCGCGCTTCAGCGCGGGCAGGCGGTGCAGGGCGGACAAGCGTTGCGAGATGATGTCCGGATGCGGGCTGAAGCGGTCGTAGGGCAGGGTTTCCCAGTCCGGGAAAGCGACCACCGGCAGGGCCGGGTCGCCGCCGAGCAGGGTCTGCAGGTCGGCTTCAAGCTGGTTGGCGCCGTGGTTGTCACGGGCGATCACCAGCAGCGGCGCGTCGTGCGCACGCGCGGCCTGGGACAGGTACCAGGCCAGGGCGGTCGGCGAGGCGGGGGCGCGCCACCAGGCGCGGAGCTGGCCGGCGCGCGGCAGCGGCGGGGCGGGGTATGAGGTACGCGACATGGACCCCGGATTTTAGCAGAAGCCTGATCGAAGCCCGGTGGGTCGTGCCGGTCGTTTGCCGGCCGCCTCATGTGCCGTTGGGGTATCGGAATGCCGGCCAGCGGCCGGCACTACCCGAATGCGGCGCCGGGTTACGCCCGGCGCATCCATCAGTTGTCCAGCTCCAGCACCATCCGCACCAGGCCTTCGGCACCGGTCGGGTGCGGCACCGGCTTGAAGCCCAGCGAGGCGGCCAGCTGCTTCATCGGCTCGTTCTCGGCGGCAACGTCGCCGTACAGGCGGTCCAGGTACTTGCCGCGGCCCCACTTCACCAGCTTGCGCATCAGCTGCCGGCCCAGGCCCTGGCCAATGAGGAAGCGGCTGATCAGGATCGCGTACTCGGCTTCACGGGTACCGGGGATGATCGAGGCCCGGGCGACCGCGCCGACCACTGCTTCGCCCGCGGGCAGGGATTCGGCTGCGACCAGGGTGATCTCGGTCTTGGGATTGGGGTGGGTCAGGCGCTGGGTGGTTTCCGGCGAAAGCTCGGTCACCGCCTGCAGGAAACGATCACGGATTTCTTCCGGCCCGAACAGGCTGAACGCCGCTTGCAGCGGTGCGCCATCTTCCGGGCGGATGGGGCGGATCAGCAGCTCGTGGCCGCTGGGAGCCTTGAAGATCTCATGCCAGGGCGGCATGCGGTTGCGAGTGGCCATACCGGGTGATTCCTTGGTGGTCCATCGATTGTGGCATCACCGGGGCTGCATTCCGTGAACGAAAGGCTCACGGCGGTACAGCCTCGTGAAGGCCGTTATTCGGGGGCTTTGAGCCAATCCAGGCGGGTGCTGGCGCCGGGTTCGCCCAGGTGCTGGCGCAGCGCCGGCAGGGCCGGGCCGACCACCCGGTCGAACTGCCAGGGCGGGTTGAGCAGCAGCATGCCGCTGCCGTTGAGGCGCAGCGGCGAGTCGTCCGGGCGCACCAGGAACTCGATCGTCATCGCCGACTTGACCGGCAGCGCGCTGGCCTTGCGCAGGAAATGCAGGATGGTGCGGCGCTGCTTGATCGGGAACCAGACGGCACACGTGGCCTGCGGCCAGCGCGCCAGGGTTTCGGCCAGGGCGGCCAGAACGGCCTGGTACTCGGCGTCCTGGGCCTCGTAGGGCGGGTCGATCAGCACCAGGCCACGGCCGATCTTGCTGCCGTTGAACTTCGGCGGCAGCAGCGAACGCAGCAGCGCATAGCCATCGCCGGCCCGCACGTCGACGCGGCTGTCATGGGCGAACAGGGCCTTCAGCGTGGCCGTTTCGGCTTCCTGCAGCTCGCACACCGCCATGCGGTCCTGCGCACGCATCGCCTGCGCGCTCAGCAGCGGCGAGCCCGGGTAGTTGGTCATCGCGCCGACCGGGTTGTCGGCCTGCACCGCCTTCAGGTAGCGCTCGACCACCTCCGGCAGCTTGGGCTGGGCCATCAGCCGCATGATCCCGGATTCGGCCTCGAGGGTCTTGCGACTCTCTTCGCTGGCCAGCAGGTAGCGGCCGGCACCGCCGTGGGTATCGAGCACGAAGAACGGGCTGTCCTTGCGCTTGAAGCTGTCGATCAGGGCCAGCTGCACGATGTGCTTGAGCACATCGGCGTGGTTGCCGGCATGGAAGGCGTGGCGATAGTTCATGGGCGGCAGTGTACGGGGCGGCGGCCGCAGCGGCTATGCTGCGCGCCATGACAGCTCCCGTTGCCCATGTCCTGGTAGTCGAGGACGAAGCCGCCATCGCCGAAACCGTGCTCTATGCGCTGCGCAGCGAGGGCTATGCCGCCAGCCACTGCCTGTTGGGCGGGGAGGCGCTGCAGCGGCTGCAGGCCGGGGATATCGACGTGGTGGTGCTGGACGTGGGATTGCCCGACCTGGGCGGCTTCGAGGTCTGCAGGCGGCTGCGCGCGCAGCCCGGGCCGGTGGCGCAGCTGCCGGTGATCTTCCTGACCGCCCGCAATGATGAAGTGGACCGGGTGCTCGGCCTGGAACTGGGCGCCGACGACTACATGACCAAGCCGTTCTCGCCGCGCGAACTGGTGGCACGGGTGCGTGCGCGCCTGCGCCGCGCGGCACCGGTCATCGCAGCGCCCGGCGCCGATGCAGGCTGGCAGGAACATGGCGCCTTCGCCATCGACCGCGAAGGCCGGCGCATCCGCTTCCGTGGCCAGGCACTGGACCTGACCCGCTACGAGTACGCGCTGCTGGAGGCGCTGCTGCAGCGCCCCGGAGCCATCCTCAGCCGTGCCCAGCTGATGGACCGTGGCTGGGACAGCAGCGCCGACAGTGCCGACCGCACCGTCGATACCCATGTAAAGACGCTGCGCGCCAAGCTGCGTGCAGCCGGTGCCAGCGACGACCCGATCCGCACCCACCGTGGCCTTGGCTACGCGCTGGAGGTCTAGCCGATGCGCCTGGTGCTGAAGCTGTTCCTGGGCTTCTTCCTGATCACCGGCATCGCGGCGTTCTTCGTGATGCGCGTGTTCGTCAACGAAGTGAAGCCGGGTGTGCGCCAGGCGATGGAATCGACCCTGGTCGATGCCGCCAACGTGCTGGCCGAGATGGCCGCCGCCGACGTCAAGGCGGGCACCATCCGCAGCGGCAGCTTCACCCGCAACCTGGCCAAGGCGCGCCAGCGCGACCTGAAGGCGATGGTCTGGCGTTTCCCGAAGCGTTCACTGGACTACCGGGTGACCATCACCGACGCCAAGGGCATCGTCATCTACGACTCGCTGGGCCGCGACCTGGGGCGCGACAACTCGCGCTGGAATGATGTCTACCGTACCCTGCGTGGTGAGTACGGCGCGCGTTCCAGCCCCGAGATTGCCGGCGAAGAGGGCGATACGGTGATGCACGTGGCGGCGCCGGTATATGACCCGGCCGATGGGCGCACCCTGATTGGCGTGCTCAGCCTGGCGCAACCCAACCGCAGCATCGATCCGTTCATCGCTGCCAGCCAACGCGCCATCATCGAGCGCGGGGCCTGGCTGATCGGATTGTCGGCGCTGGTCGGCGTGCTGGTGACGATGTGGCTGACCACCGGCCTCGGCCAGCTCAGCCGCTATGCACGCGCGGTCAGCGCCGGCGAACCGGTGCCGCCGCCACGGCGTCGTCGTGACGAGATCGGCGATCTTGGGCAGGCACTGGAAACGATGCGCCGCAAGCTGGAAGGCAAGGCCTACGTCGAGCAGTACGTGCAGTCGCTGACGCATGAGATGAAGAGCCCGCTGGCGGCCATCCGCGGCGCCGCCGAGCTGCTGCAGGAACCATTGCCGGAGGCCGATCGCGTGCATTTCGCGCGCAGCATTGTCGACCAGCAGGAGCGGCTGACCGAGACCATCGACAAGCTGCTGGCGCTGGCCGAAGTGGAACAGCACGGTTGGCTGCAGACCCGCGACCCGATTGCATTGCCAGTGCTGCTGGCCGACGCGGCCGCTGCCGCGCAGGTGCGCGCACAGGCGGCGGGCGTGCAGGTCCGCATCGGCAGCGTGCCCGACCTGCAGGTGCAGGGCGACGGCTATCTGCTGCGGCAGGCACTGCACAACCTGATCGACAACGCGATTGCGTTCTCTCCGTCCGGCGCGGAAATCGCGTTGCAGGCCGAGGTGGACGGGCAGGGCGTGCGCCTGCAGGTGGCCGACCGCGGCGCCGGCATCCCGGACTATGCGCGCGAACGGGTGTTCGAGCGCTTCTATTCGCTGGCCCGCCCCGGCAGCGGGCGGCGCAGTTCCGGCCTGGGCCTGCCGTTCGTGCAGGAAGTCGCGCGCCTGCACGATGGGCGCGCCAGTGTCGACGTCCGCGAGGGCGGCGGCACCGTGGCCAGCCTGTGGCTGCCGTTGGGCGCGCCGGGCCAGCGCCCGCGCCGCTGACTTCACACTCGCTTCAAATTCGCCACAAACCCTGCTCACCACGGCGGTCCATCCTGCAGCCCTCTCCAACGAGGATGGACCATGAAATCCCTGAAGATGCTGCTGAGGTTCGCCATTGTCGGCGGGCTGATCCTGCTGCTGCTGGTGCCGCTGACGATGATCCGCGGGGTCATCAACGAACGCAGTGCGTACCGCGACGAGGCCTTCTCGCGGGTGGCCGACAGCCGCGCCGGTGCACAGCAGCTGGTGGGCCCGGTACGGGTGGTGCCATGGGTGGAACGCAAGCAGGTTGAACTGGTCGACCCGCTGGGCGTCAAGAAGACCGAGGTGCAGGTCACCGAGGGGCACTGGCTGCAGATGCCGGCGTCGCTGGAGGTGGGCGGCGAGATGCTGCCGAGCCAGCGCGAAGTCGGCCTGTTCAAGGTGCCGGTGTACAGCTGGAACGGCCAGATGAAGGCGACCTTCGCCGCAGACGACTACCCGGTGAAGGCCGGTCGCAGCTACGGAAAGCCGTATGTGGCGGTGGGCATTTCCGATGTGCGCGGCCTGGTCGGTACGCCGAACCTGCGTGTGGATGGCAAGCAGTTCCGGTTGCTGCCGGGCGTTGGCGCTGCCAGCGAGGTCGGACGCGGCCTGCATGCACCGGTGGCCGGTTTCGCTGCGGATCAGGGCGGCACGCTGGCTGCCAGCACCGTTGAACTGGAGCTGCGCCTGGATGGCAGCCGCATGCTGTCGGTGGTGCCGGTGGGCGATGACACCCACATCGCGCTGCGTTCGAGCTGGCCGCATCCGTCGTTCAGCGGTGCGTTCCTGCCCAATGAGCGACGCGTCGATGCGCAGGGCTTCGATGCGCGCTGGGCGGTGTCCTCGCTGGCCTCCGATGCGCAGCGCCAGCTGCGCAATGACGGTTCGGTCGACTCGCAGGCGGTGACGGTGTCGCTGGTCGATCCGGTCGATACCTACACCCAGGCCGACCGCGCCTCGAAATACGGCGTGCTGTTCGTGGTACTCACCTTCGTCGGCTTCATTCTGTTCGAGCTGATCAAGTCGCTGCGCATCCACCCACTGCAGTACCTGATGGTGGGCCTGGCGCTGGCGATCTTCTTCCTGCTGCTGATCAGCCTGTCCGAGCACATTGCGTTCTGGAAGGCCTACCTGGTCTCGGCCGTGGCCTGCATCGGGCTGCAGGCGGTGTACCTGGCCAATGTGCTGGGCCACTGGAAGCGCGGCCTCGGCTTCGCGGCGCTGCTGACCGTGCTGTACGGCGCGTTGTATGGCCTGCTGGTGTCGGAGAACAACGCGCTGCTGATGGGGTCGCTGCTGCTGTTCGTGATCCTGGCGCTGGCGATGTGGGTGACCCGCCGGGTCGACTGGTACGCGCTTGGCGCGGAACTGAAGTAAGGAGCACGCCATGAGCTGGCGCCAGGGATTGCGGCAACGGGCACGGCAGGGCATTCCGGCCCTGCTGGAAGTGGATGCACTGCTGCAGGCACATGGCGTGCTGGCGGCCCTGCCGGGGGCACGGATCGCCCCCGGCCTGGTCCGCTTCCAGCTGGCAGCAGTGACCTGCGAGGGATTGCGGGGGCAGGGGCTGGATTGGCTGCAGGGCGCACGGCAAGGACGCGGCGCGGTGGCTGGGCGGGTGCCGCGCTACCGGTCATGGAAGGCCGGGGCGGAGGCGCTGGCCGAGATCGGCATCGGTGGCCTGCCCGAGGACTGGCCCACGCATGCGGCGGTGTACGGCTGCAGCAGCATCGATCGGCGGCACTGGTTGTTGCTGCTGCCGGAGCGGGCGCAGTTGTGGTTGGGCTGGAATGGGTGATTCGGCTTGGCAGGTGCGAACCAACTACTCTCCTGTGGGTGCGAACCTTGGTTCGCACGCCTCCGCGCCGCCCATGACCGATGGGACGGTATCGGCGCGCCCCTGCTGGCTAGACTCGATGGGTTGATGATCGAGCCGAAGGGCAGGGGTGCGATGTGTTGAAGTGGGGCATGCTGGCCGCAGCGCTGGCGATGGGTGGCAATGCAGGCGCGCAGCAGCGCGAGACGGTGGACCTGGACATGGTCAGCCGCATTCGCCAGGAGGCCTTCCACCGCTCGCAGGTGATGGACACCTTCAGCTATCTCACCGAGCGCATCGGACCGCGCCTGACCAACTCGCCGGCGATGGGCCGCGCCAACGCGTGGACGCGTGGCAAGTTCAACGAATGGAAGCTGGACAACGTCCACGACGAAGCCTTCGACGACTTCGGGCGTGGCTGGGAGTTCACCTCGGCCAGTGTGGAAATGCTGGGTGATCGCGTGCAGCCGCTGCATGCACTGCCCAAGGCCTGGACGCCGGGCACCAAGGGCCCGGTCGAAGGCGAACTCGTCCAGGTCGAGATCAAGAAGCCCGAAGACATCGAGAAGTACCGCGGCAAGCTGCGCGGCAAGATCCTGCTGCTGGGCGAGGCACGCGAGTACAAGCGCGGCACCGAGCCCGATTCGCATCGCCACGACGCCACCTCGCTGGAGGGCCTGCAGGAATTCACCCTGCCCAAGGACAAGGACGCCACCGCCGAGCGTGCCAAGCGGGTCAAGGAATACCAGGAGCGCCAGCAACTGGCGACCAGGGTCAATGCGTTCTTCGTCGAAGAAGGCGCGCTGGCCTCGATCAGCATCAGCAGCTGGGACAACGGCATCGTCCGGGTTGCCGGTGGCGGTTCGCGCAAGGCCGGTGAATCGGTGGGCATTCCCGAGCTGGCGATGATCAGCGAGCACTTCAATCCACTGGTGCGCGCGCTGGAGGCCAAGCAGACCGTGCGCCTGCGCGTGGATGTGGCCGCGCGCTTCACCGACGAGGCCGACCAGCCCGGTTACAACACGCTCGCCGAGATCCGTGGCAGCAGCAAGCCCGATGAAGTGGTGATGATCGGCGCGCACCTGGATTCCTGGCACAGCGGTACCGGTGCGGCCGACAACGCGGCCGGCGTGGCGGTGATGATGGAGGCGATGCGCATCCTCAAGGCGACCGGCGCCAAGCCCAAGCGCACCATCCGCGTGGCGCTGTGGAGCGGTGAGGAACAGGGCCTGATCGGCTCGCAGGCTTATGTGGCCAAGCACTTCGGTCGTTTCCCGGAACCCACCGACCCGGCGCAGAAGGCGCTGCCGGCTTCGCTGCGCGAGCCCACCGGCGCGCTGCAGAAGACCCGCGATTACGGCAAGTTCCAGGTCTACTTCAACATGGACAACGGCTCGGGCCGCTTCCGTGGCATCTACGCGCAGGAAAACCTGGCCGCCATGCCGATCTTCGAAGCCTGGCTTGCGCCGTTCCATGACGTGGGCGCCACCACCGTGGCCACCCGCAACACCGGCAGCACCGACCACATCAGCTTCGATCGCATCGGCCTGCCGGGCTTCCAGTTCATCCAGGACCGTCTGGACTACTTCACCAACGTCCACCACAGCCACCTGGACACCTGGGACCACGCCGAGCCGGAAGACCTGAAGCAGGCCGCGGCCATCGTCGCGTCGTTTGCCTACAACGCCGCAACGCGTGAGCAGCCCTTCCCGCGCAAGGTGGAACCGTAAAAGGGGACGGAGGGGATTAAGTCGTTTCTCCCCTCCGTTTCCCGGTCGCCACGCCCAGAGGCTGGGCAATCGCGACTTAATCCCCTCCGTCCCCTTTTTCCGTCGGGGGCGGAGGGCTGGTAAAATCGGGGGATTCCCGTTCCTCGAGCCGTCCATGACCTGCCGCACCCGCTTCGCCCCCAGTCCCACCGGCTACCTGCACATCGGTGGTGCCCGCACTGCGCTGTACTGCTGGCTGGAGGCCCGTCACCGTGGCGGCGAGTTCGTGCTGCGCATCGAGGACACCGACCGTGAGCGCAGCACCCAGGGCGCGATCGACGCCATCCTGGAGGCGATGGAGTGGCTGGGCCTGGATTACGACGAGGGCCCGATCTACCAGACCGACCGCGTCGCCCGTTACCTGGAAGTGGCCGAGCAGCTGGTGGCCGACGGCAAGGCGTATTACGCCTACGAGACCCGCGAAGAGCTGGACGCCATGCGCGAGGCCGCCATGGCCAAGCAGGAGAAGCCGCGCTACAACGGTGCCGCGCGTGACCTGGGCCTGCCGCGCAAGGATGACCCGAACCGCGTCATCCGCTTCAAGAACCCGCTGGAAGGCACGGTGGTGTTCGACGACCTGATCAAGGGCCGCATCGAGATCGCCAACAGCGAGCTGGATGACATGGTCATCTTCCGCCCGGACGGTTTCCCCACCTACAACTTCGCGGTGGTGGTGGACGACTGGGACATGGGCATCACCGAGGTCATCCGCGGCGACGACCACATCAACAACACCCCGCGCCAGATCAACCTGTACGAAGGCATCGGCGCACCGGTGCCGAAGTTCGGCCACATGCCGATGATCCTGGACGAGCAGGGCGCCAAGCTGTCCAAGCGCACCGGCGCGGCCGACGTGATGCAGTACAAGGACGCCGGCTACCTGCCTGATGCGCTGCTGAGCTACCTGGCCCGCCTGGGCTGGTCGCACGGTGACCAGGAGCTGTTCAGCCGCCAGGAACTGATCGACCTGTTCGACGTGAAGGACTGCAATTCCAAGGCCTCGCGCCTGGACATGGCCAAGCTGGGCTGGGTCAACCAGCACTTCCTGAAGACCGAGGACGTGGCCGCCATCGTGCCGCACCTGGTGTACCAGCTGCAGAAGCTGGGCCTGGACGTGGCCGCTGGCCCGGCCCCGGGGGACGTGGTGATCGCCCTGCGTGAACGCGTGCAGACCCTGAAGGAAATGGCCGAGAAGGCCGTGGTCTGGTACCAGCCGCTGACCGAGTACGACGAAGCGGCGGTGGCCAAGCACTTCAAGGCCGGTGCCGAGGTGGCGCTGGGCAAGGCCCGCGAGCTGCTGGCCGCCCTGCCGGAATGGACCGCCGAATCGGTAGGCGTAGCCCTGCACGATGCGGCCGCCGCGCTGGAAATCGGCATGGGCAAGGTCGCCCAGCCGCTGCGCGTGGCCATCACCGGCACCCAGGTCAGCCCTGACATTTCCCATACCGTTTACCTGGCCGGCCGCGAGCAGGCCTTGAAACGCATTGATGCGGCCATCACCAAGGTAGCAACGGCCTGAGGCATCCTTGCCAGGCCCGAACCGGAGAACACGCATGCCCGCCAAGACCGCCACCGCCTGTACCGCCCCGCACCACCACGTCCACGACGCATCGGATTTCGTGGCGGTGGTCGAGCGCGTCTCGCGCGAACGCGGGCTGCGCCTGACCCCGATCCGCGCCAATGTGCTGAAGCTGATCGCCGAGGCCGGCAAGCCGGTCAAGGCCTACGAGCTGTTGGAATGGGTGCGCAACGGCAAGGGCGTGGGCGCTGATGCCCCGCCCACCGTGTACCGCGCGCTGGACTTCCTGATGGCCAATGGCTTTGTGCACAAGCTGGAGTCGGTGAATGCCTTCGTGGCCTGCCACCATCCCAGCAGTGCAGCCCATTCAGTGCCGTTCCTGATCTGCAACAGCTGCCACAGCGCGGTGGAACTGGAAGACCGCGAGATCGTCACCCAGCTGGAGAAGCGCGCCAAGGAGCTGGGTTTCCAGCCGCAGGCGCAGACCCTGGAAGTGCACGGGCTCTGCGCGCGCTGCGCAGGTTGATCGTGTCGGCGGGAGAGTCGACTGGGTAGAGTCGACTGTTAGTCGACTACCGCGCGTAGCGCGGGGTGTTCATGGGGTTCATGGAAGTGCAGTCGACTAACAGTCGACTCTACCCAGCCGAGTCCACCAGGCCGCAGGCTAGTCCATCGGCTTGGAACGGGTATCCACCCGCACGATCACCGACATGCCGGGACGCAGCTGCTTTGCCAGCTCCTGATTCCCATTGATTGAAATCCGAACCGGCAGCCGCTGCACCACCTTGGTGAAGTTGCCGCTGGCATTGTCCGGGCGCAGCACGCTGAACTCCGACCCGGTAGCCGGCGCGATCTCCTGCACGCGGCCCCGCAGCACCTGCCCCTGGAACGCGTCCACCGAGAATGTGGCCGGCTGGCCGATCGCCATGCCCCAGGTCTGGCCTTCCTTGTAGTTGGCCACCACCCACAGCGTGTCAGGGACCAGGAACAGCAGCTGCGAACCGGCGGCGACGTACTGGCCCACGCGCACGCTGGCTTCGCTGATCTGGCCGTCGCGCGGCGCGTGGATCACCGTGTTGGCCAGATCGATGCGCGCCAGTTCCAGCTGCGCCTGCGCACTTTCCACCTGGGCCTCCAGGCTCTTCCGCGCCACCTGGGTCGACACCAGCGTTTCCTCGGCGATGCGGATCTGCGCCTGTGACTGCTGCACGCTGGCCTGTGCCGAGGCCTGGGTGGTGCGGAACTTGTCGCGGTCGTTGATCGATACCAGTTGCTGCGCGGCCAGCTCCTCGTAGCGCTTGGTCTCGTTGCGTGAGCGTTGCAGCTCCGCCTGCCCGGCCGACAACGTGGCGCGTGCAGAGGCGATCTGCGCACGGTTCTGCGCCTGCGACTGGTCCGAGTTGGCCAGTGCCGCGCGTGCGCTGTCCAGCGTCGCCTGCGCCTGGGCGACCCGCTGCGCATAGATGCGGTCATCGATGCGCAGCAGTGGCTCGCCCTCCTTCACGTGCTGGAAATCCTTCACCAGCACTTCGGTCACGTAGCCGTTCACCTGTGGCGCCATCACCGTGATCTGTCCGCGTACATACGCGTTGTCGGTCACCATCACGCTGCTGGTGAACGGCCACAGGTGCCAGGCGCGCAGGATCAGCGCAATGCCCAGCAGGGCCACCACCACCATCACCACCACGCTGCGCGCGCTGGGCTTGAGGTACTTCGGCGCGACCGCGGGTTCTACCGGCGTGGGGGCAGGCGCCGCGTCGGTCGGCGGCGGTGGGGTCACGTTGTCGGCGTCGTCGGGTCGGGGCGGGACGGGGGGCATGGTCGAGAACTCAGCGGGGCGCGGCTGGCGTGGCCGCAGTGGGGGGAGTGGGGTGGCGCTTGCGCCATTGCTTGAGCACGGCGGTGCGCAGCGACAGCAGCAGCAACCAGCACAGGAAGCCGATTGCCAGCCAACCGCTCAGGGTGAAGACATCATTGAAGCCGCGCACGTTGGCTTCGCGGCGCGTGGTCTGCGCCAGCTGTGCGCTGCCCTGGGCACTGCGCAGCACCGGGTCGGTGATCTGGGCGGCGTACAGCTGCTGCTGGATGCGCAGGCGCTGCGCCACCACCGGATCGGCTGGATCGAGCTGGCTGGTCAATGCGCTGGAGTACAACTGCTCGCGATGCAGCTGGAAGGTACCCAGCACCGCCGAACCGGCCAGCCCACCCAGCGTCTGCGTGATCGACAGCGTCACCAGGAAGGTGATCATGTGATCCACGCCCTGTTTCAGCGCGGCGGAAATGCCGAGCATGATCAACGGGCCCATGAACATGCCGGCACCGACCGAGGCCAGGAACTGGCTGGCGTAGAAGTCGTGCGGCCGATCCATGCTGGTGCGGTGCTGGTCGAAGAACGCGGCGGCGCCCAGCAGCAGGATCGCCATCAGCAGCTGGGCAATCAGCCGCTTCGGGCCGAAGGTCAGCGAGGCGCCGGCAATGCCCACGATCACGCCGGCCAGGATCACCACGAACAGCGGGCGCATCTGGTCAGGCCCCATGCCCAGCGTGCGCATCAGGTTGACCACGCCGTAGGACTGCTCAGTGGTGAGGAAGCGGATCAGGAACGCGCCGACGATGAAGTGCAGCACCGGCAGCTTCGACAGCCAGCGGATCTGCAGCAGCGGATTGCGCCGGTAGTGTTCGATGATGAAGGCGGTGGTGGACAGCACGATCGAGGCGACCAGCGCCCAGCCCAGCCACGGTGTGTTGAGCCACCAGCGCGTGTAGCCCTGCGCCAGTACGATCACCAGCAGCGCGACAGCCGGCGCAAGCAGGGCGAACGTGAGGAAGTCCAGTGGCTCGAAGGCTTTCACCTGGATGCCGGGCGGCAGCTTCAGCACCACCACTGCCGCGAACGCGCACAGTGCCAGCCCGGCTTCGAATGAGTAGAGCTGATGCCATTGGCCGGTATCGACCAGGCCTGGTGAAACGATCCAGGCGATCGGCACCGCCAGCTGCGAAAGGCCGACGCCGACCACCAGCAGATTTCCGGTAAAGCGGCGCGGCAGCGCCTGCAGCATGTACAGCGTGCCCAGTGTCGAACAGGCCGCACCCGCGAAGCCGCTGGCGGCGCGGGTCAGCATCGTGGTCTCGAAGCTGCCGACGAACAGGTGCAGCACCGCCAGTGCCGCGTACAGGCCCAGCCCGATCTCTGCGAACAGTCGGATGCCGTACTGCTGGCGGAACTTGAAGGCCAGCAGGTTGGCAGTGACATTCACCATGGCATAGGCGGCCACCAGCCAGCTGCCCTGGGTCGGGGTCAGTGCCAGCTGGCCCTGCAGGAACGGCAGGTTGGCGGTGACCAGCGCATTGCCGAGGCCACCGGTGATCGCCACCAGCAGCGATACCAGGGCATAGGCCAAGCGACGGTACGGTGGGTGCCAGGGCATCGATGCCGAACCGGGCATGGTCGGCTTCTCGTGCTCCTCCCAATCCGGAACCGGCTTCAGATACGGCTGGACCATCAGCGGGCCTCGCTGGTTGCTCCCTGGAGACCCCCGCGCAGCAGCTGCAGGGCGCGCCCGGCCAACTGGGCGCGCTCGTCGCGGGTCTTGCCGCGCAGGGCTGCGCCCAGCATGCCCGAGATCAGTGAAATATCCGTCTTCTCAAGGTCGGCACGGCACAGGCCGGCCGCCTTGGCGCGCGCGATCGGCTCCTCCAGCAGGTCGCGCACGGTCTCGCGTGCGGCACGCATGGCCGGCACGTCCGAGTCGACCGCACGCCAGTAATCGGCCAGCGCCGGTGAATCGATGATGCGCTGGGCCATACCCTCGAACACCTCGAACAGCGCGTCGTCACGGTCGCCGAGCTGTTCAACCTGGCGCCGGATGCGATCAACCGTACGTTGCAGCAGCGCCTGGATCAGCGCAGTGCGGTCGGGGAAGTTGCGGTACAGGGTGGCGCGGCCCACCTGGGCGCGTTCGACCACCAGGTCCAGCGGGGCGGTGACGCCATGTTGGCCGAATACATGATCGGCGGCATCGAGGATGAGGGCACGGCGGGCAGCAGCATCGGCACGTTGGGCAGTCATGGAATTATTGTCGGACAAAAATGTCCGATTAGCGAGACGTTGAGTGACGGGATTGTCCGCTTGTTGTGGTACGCACATCTTTGTGACGAATGCGTGATGGAATCGGCCAAAACGAAAACGGGGGCCCGAAGGCCCCCGTGGGGTGGTGTGGGATCGGACTCCTTTACTGCGGAATGGAATCCGGCACCGGTGCGCGATCAGAAGAACGCGCGGATGCCGAATGCGACACCACGGCCCGGCAGCGGCGAGTAGTCGCGCAGCAGCGAGGTATGCGGGCGCACTTCGCGGTTGGTCAGGTTGCTGCCATCCAGGAACACCTCGTAGCTGTTGCTCGCGTTGCGGTCCCAGCGGTAGGCCAGGTGCGCGTCGACCAGGGTGTAGCCGTCGCTTGGTGCTTCGTTCTGGGCGACGTCCTTCTGGCGGCTGTAACGCACCGCACCGACCGAGGCGCGCCAGCCGTCCTTCGACCAGCGCAGGTCGGCGCCGACGCGGGCCGGGGCGATGCGCGGCAGGTAGCCGGTATTGGCCAGCTCCACGCTGTAGTTGTGGTTGTGGTCGCCATGCGGCACGGCGATGTCCAGGTTACGGCTGCCGCTGCCATCCAGCTTGGCCTTCACGTAGTCGCCGAACAGGCGCAGATCCCAGTCGCCGGCGCCGCCTTCGAACAGGTGCACCAGCGCTTCGGCTTCGGCGCCGCGGAACACCGCGTCCTGCTGCGTCCAGGTGCGCACCGGAAGGCCCTCGGTGATGCCGGTGTCGGCCAGGTAGATGAAGTCCTTGAACTTGGTCTGGTAGACCGACGCGGAGAAGTCCAGACGCTCGCTGTGGGTGTGGATACCCAGTTCCACGCGCTGGCCGCGCTCGGTCTTCAGGTTGGCGTCGCCGATTTCCAGCGAGCGGGTAGCGATGTGCGCGCCGGCGGCATACAGCTCTTCGTTGGTCGGTGCACGCTCGGAGCTGTCCACGCCGATGCGCAGGTCAACGGCATCGTTGAGCTTCCAGATGCCGGCAGCAGACAGGTTGGTGGCACCAAACGTGCGGCGGCGATAGTCACCGGTCGGGTCCAGCTTGACCTGGTCGTGGCGGCCGCCCAGTTCCAGCTTGAACGGACCGAACTGCTTTTCCTGCAGCACGAACAGGCCGATGTTCCTGGTGCCGGTATCCGGAACGAACGCCTCTTCGCCCTTGGCACCGAAATCACTGTTGCCGAACTGCAGGCCGAACGCGCCGTCCCAGCCGCCGATCTGCTGCTGCACCGCTTCCAGGCGTGCCTCGATGCCGCGGTTGGTGAAGCGGGTGGACGGTGTGCCTGCTTCCAGCTCCACGTGTTCGTAGTCGGTGTAGGCCACGCGCGCGTTGATGTTCTTCAGGAACGAGACCGGGTCGTAGATGCCGGCCTTGGTCTCGAAGCGGTTCTGCACCATGTCGATGCGCACGTCATGTTCGTCGCCGCCTTCTTCTTCATCGCCATGGTCGTGACCGTGGTCATGGCCATGATCATCACCATCGGCGTGCACGTGCGCGCCATTGGGAATGCCGTAGTTGGTGCGGTAGGTGCTGGCCGATACGCCGAAGTAGCCGCCGTCGCCCAGCCAGGTTGCGCCTACGCCGCCGGCGCGGGTGCGGATCGAGCTGTTGTCCAGGCGGCCGCGGCGCGGTTCTTCGCCCTCGGCCGCATCATGGTCATGATCGTGGTCATGATGATCTTCAAGGCTGTCGATCACTGCATAGCCGGGGATGCGGTAGTCATCGCCATTGCGGACCAGGCCATCCACGTGCAGCACGACATTGCCGCTGACGCCGTCGAGGCGGAACATGCCGCTGCGTTCGTTGTTCACCGAGTTGCCGCGCAGTTCGGCGCGGCCGCTGAGCGGACGCTCCGGCAGTTCGCGGGCGATGCGGCCATCCACCACGTTGACCGCGCCACCGATGGCGCCGCTGCCGAACAGCAGCGTGGCCGGGCCCTTCAGCACTTCGATCTGGTCGGCCAGGAACGGCTCGATGCTGGTGGCGTGGTCGGCGCTGACCGTGGAGGCATCCATGTTGCCCATGCCGTTGGACAGCACGGCCACGCGTGGGCCTTCCTGGCCGCGGATGATCGGGCGGCCGACGCCGGGACCGAAGAAGGTGCTCTGCACGCCGGGCAGCTTGGCCACGGTATCGCCGAGGGTGCCGGCCTTCTGCTCGTCCAGGCGTTCACCGGCCAGAACCTCCACCGGGCGTGCCAGCGATTCGGCATCACCCTGCAGCGGCGACGCGGTGACCTGCACCGACGACAGCTCGGTCAGGTGGCGGTCACGATGGGAGGTGTCCTGGCCGGCTGCAAAGGCGACGGACGGCAGCAGGGCAGCGAGGGCCAGGGCCAGGGAATGCGGCTTGAGCCGTGGGGTGTGGGCGGGCATGGACGGGTCCTTTGTTACAATGTATCAATCACAGGGCGCACGAATCCCGTCGATGGGACAGGGGGAGGGAAACCGTGCGGGTCGGAGAGGGATGTTATATTATTCCATAACGATTCGCCGACCCTGCTGGAAGTCATGTCCCTGTCCTCACGCCTGCGCCACCTGCTCGACCGTTTCGGCGCTACTGGTTCGATGCTGTGCGCGGTGCACTGCGCGGTGATCCCGGTACTGCTGGCCGCAGCGCCTTCGTTGGGGCTGTCGTTCTGGCTGAGCGATGGGGTGGAACAGGCGCTGGTGGTGTTCGTCACCCTGCTGGGGCTGTTCAGCCTGGTCTGGGGCTACCGCCGGCACGGTGCGCTGCGTGCGCTGGGCTTCCTGATTCCCGGCCTGGTCGCGTTGTGGGCCGGCGTGCTGTACGACCCGTTGCACCACAATGCGGTGCCGCACGCGGTGGTGATGACCGTCGGCGGCCTGCTGGTGGGAGTGGCCCACCTGGTCAACCTGCGCCTCAACCACGGTCACGTGCACGACGCCAGCTGCGCGCACTAGGCGCTCCGTGATAGGATTTTCGATCGTGCGCGGGGGCGCCCAGCAAGGCGGCCCCGTCGAACCCGTGTCAGTACGGGGTAACCAGATTTCACATTTGAGGAGTTGAAGACATGGGTAAGGGTGACCGCAAGACCGCCAAGGGCAAGCGCTACAACGCCAGCTACGGCAACGCCCGTTCGCACACCGCCAGCAAGGTCGCCGTAGGCGCCGCCGCTCCGGTTGCCAAGAAGACCGTGGCCAAGGCTCCGGCGAAGAAGGCTGTGGCGAAGAAGGCTGTCGCCAAGGCCTGATCCGGCCCAGACCGGTTCAACGAAAAACGCGGCGCCTGGCGCCGCGTTTTTTTA
>NZ_JAOCLC010000045.1:0-42775 GCF_029845105.1 Stenotrophomonas sp. GD03654
TTTTTTTTCCCTGTACCCCCAACAGCAGCATATCGACACTGATCACGTCGGAGGCCAATCACCTTCGATAGGAAACCGGCCGGATTCCTTCCTGAAACGTTCAACACAACGAAGGAATCAACAAATGAAGCACATGACGTCCAGTCTGCGCCAGGGCGTAGACAAAAGCATGACTTTGGCCGAAGAGAACAACAGTGCTGGGAAAGCAGGTTGGCCGGATAGTCCGACGCTGCGTCTGAAGGAGCTGATCAAGCTGCTCCGCGTCAGCAGGAGCAAGGCATACGAGCTGATGAAGACCGATCCGGACTTCCCGAAGGGCATTCCGCTCTATGACAGCGAACTGTCCCCGAAGTTCTACTGGACGCATGAGGCAATGGCATGGGTAGAAGGCCGTGCAGTGAAGTTCCGTCGTGCGAAGGAGGAGAAGTGATGATGGCTAATTTTGCAGTCCACTCTTCGCCGCTTGACGCGCTCACGCACGCTTTGAGTGAACAGTCGACCAAGGGGAAGGGCAAGCTGGAGCAGGACTTCAGGCAGGCCTATCCGATCCTGGAACAGCACATCGCAAAGAAGATGAGCAAGAAGATCTTGGTAGAGCAGTTCAATGCTGCGTACAAGCATGATCTGAACCTGATTCAGTTCCGCAAGCTGCTCAAGGAGGAGCGTTTTCGTCGCCATGCGGAGGGCGATGCTGCTCGGTGCCAGAGCTGTGGCCATCTGTTGGTTGAGGTTGAAGAACAGACCGCGGTAGGCTCGACAGAGGAGGATGCATGATGACAACCAATTGGCAGCGTTATGCCCCCAAATATCCCCTGGAAACCTTTCACCATGTTGCTCGTGAGGCAGGCCTTGAGCTCCTTCGCAACGTTCAAGTTCCCGACGCCATGGTTGGCATGGGTCTTATCAATGCCATTTCGATGGCGTGCCAAGGTCTGATTGATGTCAAGTTGCCGACCGGACAGATCAAGCCTGTAACCCAGAACTTGATGCTTGTGGCTGAGTCTGGTGAGCGCAAGTCCACGGTGTTCGAGCTACTGCAGGCGCCTTTCCGCGATGCAGACACGAAGGAGATGGCTGCGTTCAAGCAGCAGACTGAGGCTTATGAGATCGACTATGGACTCTGGACGGCCAAGATGAAGGGGCTGAGGAGCGCGATCAGTAAAGCAGTTGCTGCTGGCAAGTCTGTCGAAGCACTCGAGGCACAGCTGAAGGAGTTTTCAGAAAAGAAACCTCTGCAGCCCCGCCTGCGTTGCTTCCTGAGGCAGGACATCACGGCCAAGGCCATCATGGAGGCCGTTCAGGGTGATGGTGAGTCCATCGCCATCACGACTGACGAAGGTCATATGCTGTTCAAGAGCGAGGCAATGGCGAATGTGGGCCTGCTCAATCGTCTCTGGGATTCGCCAGGAATGATGCCGTTGGATCGTGCGGAGAACGAGCATCTGATTGCGATGAATCCGCGCGTTTCTGTGAGCATCATGACCCAGTACGAACCGTTCAAGCAGTTCCTCAATAGGCGAGGCTCTGTTGCAAAGGGGAGTGGACACTGGGCACGCTATTTGGTTGCGTGGCCTCGCTCCATGATGGGCTACCGGCGAATCGAGGACGTAGAACCGGTGTGGGAGCATTTGCCGGCATTCCATGAGCGAATCGCGGAGCTGTTGTTCAAGTACAAGGAGCGGTCAGCCTCGGGCGCCATTGCTCGTGAAGTGGTGTCCTTCTCCATCGATGCCAGGGCACGCTGGGTAGAGTTGGCATCAGAAACTGAGTCTTTGCTGCGCGACGGGGAGTACTTGAGTGATATCAATGACTTCGCGGCAAAGATCATGGAGATCGTGGCACGACTCGCTGCATCGATGCAGTACTTCAGTGGAGAGGGAGGTGACATCACCCTCGATACGATCAATCGTGCCTTCGACATCGTTCGGTGGCATGTTGATGAGTACAAGCATCTGTTCTCACCAGCGTTCGTGGTATCGCAGGATCAGGTCGATGCTCAAGCTTTGGATCGGTATCTGTATGCCAAGTGGTGGAAAGGGATTTATTCGGATACGTACGTTCCCAAGAACCAGGTTTTGCGCTATGGACCTGTACGTGACCGAGCAAGGCTGAATGCAGCTATCTCGATTCTTGAAGGTCAGGGAGCAATTCAGGTCTGCAGTGGGTACCGGGACAAGAGGATGTATCTGCGCTTGATGAATCACTACTTTGACCGGAGGGCACTGTAAGCGGTCTTGATGCCAAGGGGGCCCCGG
This sequence comes from Stenotrophomonas sp. GD03654, assembly GCF_029845105.1. NCBI lineage: Bacteria > Pseudomonadati > Pseudomonadota > Gammaproteobacteria > Lysobacterales > Lysobacteraceae > Stenotrophomonas > Stenotrophomonas sp. GD03654. Next base: position 2,256 of record NZ_JAOCLC010000045.1, read on the forward strand.
CGATATGCCGGGGCTTTTCTGCTGTGGTCAGTAGGTGCCATTGCGATTCTGCGACTTTGTCGCAGAATCGCTGGGTTAGGCACTTACCTCTCCCAGATTTTCAACTGATGAAGCTGCCTTCACGGCTTTACGACATTGTGCATACTGCGACTTCTCTGCATCTGCCATCTCCTTGACGAAGCGTTGGCCGAGGTGGCGCTCTGGGGGCCTGGCAATGCCTTGATCACGCAAGCTGCGGTGGTCTACGCGGGTTGAATAACCGTTTTCTTCAAGGAACTGATTCTGGGTGTCCGCTACAAGTTTTCGCTGTGCAGTCACCTGCTGCTTCAACTCCATTGGGCTCTTTCCGCCACTATCCTTGCGGCATCCGCCTGCGGAAGGATTCTTGGCGTTGTAGCGGGCGAAGGTCTGTTCAGGTGTACGGGGGATGCCATCAGGCAGTCTGTCCGAGCACATCAGATGGATGTGCGGGTTGGGATCCCCACCGAGTTTTCCTTCAGGTGCATGGAGCGCGTACTGGTAGGGTTTGATCCCTGCGAGATTCTTTGCAAGCCGGTCGGCAAGTTCGACCTGCTGTTCAGTACTGAGCTCACTCGGAAGAGTGATTTCGTGTTCTCGGTACACTGCTCCGTTGGCACGCTCATGCTTGTCAGCAACGCTCCAGAACCGTTTCGGATCATCTCCTGCCCATTCGGGCATGTTCCCATGTCCTGTTTGGATAAGGTCCTTCTTGTCACTATGAGATCCTTTACGATCGATATAGTTGGCGTGCCTGCGTGCGCTGCCTTTCTTTCCACTTTTGATGCTGTAATGGAAGCTTGCCATTGCTGTATCACCCTTTCTCTAAGGAGAATAAAAAAGCCGACAAGAGTGATTCTTGTCGGCTACCGGTAGATACTCATGATCGAAGAGTGTTGTGATTAGATAGAAAGGGTAAGTGCGCGTACCACACCCTGCCTGTAATCTATCGTCAGTTCTATTTGATTCCTATTCCCTTGGATTCCTTTCATTATTCGTGTTGTTGCTTCGAAGGATGTAAGTGAGTTTCTACATATTTATAAGGGTGATGTAAGTTAAAAATTACATTGCGCGCGAAGTGGCTTGATCTTCGATGTATTGAATAAGGTATTCGCAAAACATGTTGATATTTGTCTCGTATTCGTTGCCTGCTTCAAGATCGAAATGAGAGTGAGCTATGGTCATGTGCTTCAGATATACGATCTGGAATCTCATAAACGCTTCCATTCGGTTGCTGCGGCCGAAAAGTAATGCGTAGGCGATGCAATATCGATGATAGAGGGTGAGCATCGCGCCTTGCGGGATGTAGTCCTCTTCATATAGCTCTTCGATGTCTCTTGAGGTGTCCAGGTGACTCAGTAGGCGAAATACAGTTTTCTCGCTTGAGCTCTGTCCTTTCCAGTAGGGCGTGTACTTCGTTTTGATCTTCTTTTGTATCGTTATGGCTAAAAGGGCTGCAACGCAGTCGGCCATTGAAATGTTGACGACGTCATGATCTGTTCTGTGCCATTCGTGGAAGACATAGGCATGCAGAACCTTCTGCGTTTCGTCGGCTATGTTTGTGATCTCGCTGGATCTCAACTCATAACCAGTGGCTTGGTGAACCAAGCGTGCCAGCTCATTTGCATTGGTTTGCAGGAAGGAGTGAATAGCTGCGAGTGATGTGACAGGACGCAATAGGGCATCGCCCTCCGACGGTGAGGAGAGGGCTTGAGTGAAGAGTGGCTCTATCTGGTATTTGCTCAGCTCTTCGTTTTCTGATTCGACAATCCGCTGGTACTCGCCAACGAAGTGCAGAAAGGGAAGTGTTAGTAAATAGATGTATAACCTTTCGTGTATGGGGCCGGCTTCTGTGTTGGCTGGAAGTGGTGATGGCCTATATGACTCTATTTCACTTGATGCAAATCTTATTGTGGTTGTTATATACCAGTCTCTGTATTCCCCGTCGTCTTTGAATATTTCGTAGATCGGGGCGATGAATTCCATTATTTTTTTTGCATATATTTCAATTAGTTTTGATGGTGTTGATTTGTTGATGTGGATGTGTTTAAGTCTTTCATCGTTTATCTCAAGCTCAAGTGTAGACATGAGTTGAGATGCCGCTCGAATGGTCTTTTCGTTCCTTGGTGTATTACGTTCTATCCAGTGTTCAAAAGTGGCTTGGGATGACCCTGGGAGGGAGATTCTTTCGAAAAGTTGTCCCTTAAATGATCTGTTGCTGAGATAGAGTAGCTTGATTGTTTTGATGGTGGTGATTGGTAGTTTTGAATTTATCGATGATATTTCTATATTAAAGTTTGATTTGATGAAATTGATCGCCCCCTCTAAATTCTCTTTAGTTATTTCCTCTCTGTATATGGCTGGGTTGGATTTTTGGCTGCCTTTTGGCTTATGTGGGGGCGTGCGGTTTAGCTCTTCCAAAAGCTCTTTGATGCTTCCGGTCTCTGATTGGCTTGATTTTTTATGTCTTTCAAAGTCGAAGCGCGGCTTGCACTTCCCTGGTTCGATGTTGCTGCCTGACATTTTCAACCGCCATCCTTTTGGTTGTATTTAGTGTTTAATGGTTGCTGTTTCGCCGGTATTTGTCAGCACGCCGGCAGAAGGTCGCTCCACTTCGTTGTATAGCTGGGAGACAGCGAATGCAATATGGGCCGCCATTGAGCGTTGATAGATACTTTGGACTGCTCGCCAGGTCTGGTGGCACCAACCCGCTAGCCGACGGTGCCCATTCCTGCGGTGCCTCTGCCGAATTTCGCGTTGATCTGGTCTAGCACGGCCATGGCCCGCTCTGCTTTCTCACCGGGCCTGACACTCTGGTACAAAGAGAGTACATACAACCGCTGCCTTTGCCGAAGGCAGCTTGACCGGCAGGCGATCCACTTATCGGATACGGCTTGGCTGTTCAAACAGACGGGGCCAGCTCTGTATGACCGGATCGCTGCCGGCCGGGAACCCGCGGTGTGCCCCGTTGCCGGGCGACAGGGCGGTGGCCACGACGCGCCCCCTCGCCACCACGATCGCCCCTGCACTGCGAACCCGTCATTCGCGCGGCGCGTCTGTCGGTTCGATTCTTCATCCATTCTTATCAGATGCTTTGCGAATGTTCTCCCTGATCGCTGGCTGGGGCCGCGATCGACCCCTCAACCATGGAGATCGACATGTACAGGAGCAGTGGAAACTTCGAGGCGTTCTCGCGCCCCCCCAAGCCCGAAGGCGTGGAGGGCCGCCGTGCCTACTTCGTCGGTTCCGGCCTGGCCTCGCTGGCGGGTGCGGTGTTCCTGATCCGCGACGCGCGGATGCCCGGCAGTGCGATCACGATCTTCGAGGAGCTTGCGCTGCCCGGCGGCAGCATGGACGGGATCCTCGACCGGCACAAGGGATTCATCATCCGCGGCGGTCGCGAGATGGAAGCGCACTTCGAGACACTGTGGGACCTGTTCCGCTCGATCCCCTCGCTCGATACGCCCGATGCCTCGGTACTCGACGAGATGTACTGGCTGCACAAGACCGACCCATCCCGCAACCCCTGCCGCGCGATCCACAACCGCGGCGAGCCGATCGAACGGATGCCCGACCTCACGCTCACTCCAGGAGCGGTGGAGGAACTGATCGCGCTGGCGCTGACCCGCGAAAGCGAGCTGGACGACAAGCGCATCGACGAAGTGTTCGGCGAGGAATTCTTCGCTTCGAACTTCTGGCTGTACTGGGCCACCATGTTCGCGTTCGAGCCATGGGCCAGCGCGGTGGAGATGCGGCGCTACATCCTGCGTTTCGTCCATCACATTTCGACCCTGTCGGACCTGACTTCGCTGCGCTTCACCCACTACAACCAGTACGAGTCGCTGATCCGTCCGCTGGTGGCCTATCTGGAAGGACAGGGCGTCACCTTCCGCTACAACACGCAGGTCGACGACGTGCTGGTCACCGCGAGCGGCAATGGCAAGTTCGCGACCGCGATCCGGCTCACCAGCGACGGCGTCGCCGAGAAGATCGCCGTGGGTCCGAAGGACCTGGTGCTGGTCACCAACGGTTCGATCACCGAAAGCTCCACGTTCGGTGACAACGATACGCCGGCGTCCATCGTGACCGACCGCGGCGGCGCATGGTCGCTGTGGAAGCGAATGGCCGAGCGTGACCCCGCCTTCGGCCGTCCGGAGAAGTTCTGCGAGAACATTCCGGAGGCGAACTGGACGGTCTCCGCGACGGTCACGCTGACCGACGATCGCATCGTGCCGTATCTCGAACGGATCACGGGCCGCGACCCGCGATCGGGCGTGATCGTCACCGGTGGCCCCTGCAGCATCCAGGATTCAAGCTGGCTGTACGGTTTCAGCATGAGCCGGCAGCCCCACTTCGCCGAACAGGATCCGCAGAAGGAACTGGTGGTCTGGCTGTATGGGCTGTTTTCCGACAAGCCCGGCGACTACGTGCCGAAGACGATCCGCGAGTGCACCGGCGCGGAACTGTGTGCCGAATGGCTGTACCACATCGGCGTGCCGGTGGACCAGATCGATGAGCTGGCGCACAACGCGGCCAGCACCGTGCCGTGCAACATGCCCTACATCACGTCCTATTTCATGCCGCGCGCGGCCGGCGACCGGCCGCTGGTGGTGCCGGAGGGCTCGCAGAACCTGGCGTTCATCGGCAATTTCGCCGAGACCGAGCACGACACGGTGTTCACCACCGAATACTCGGTGCGTACGGCGATGGAAGCTGTGTACACGTTGCTGGGGGTGGATCGCGGCGTGCCCGAGGTCTTTGCGTCGATGTTCGACGTGCGCGTGCTGCTCAGCGCGCTGTACTACCTCAACGATCGCAAGCCGCTGGACGAGGTGAAGCTGCCTTGGCTTGCGCGCATCGCCAGCAGTGCGGCCATCGCCAAGACCCGGGGCACCTATCTGGAGGATCTCCTGCGGGAGGCGAAGCTGGTCTGAGTGTGGCGGCGTCCGGGGTCCAGGCCGGCGCACCCTCATGCAGGCGGGTGGGCGAGGCGATGGCTACCCGCTGCTTGATGCCCCCGTGGGCGAGGCCAGTGGCGACGGCACGTGGGCCTGCAGGAAGGCCAGCATTGCTGCCAGCGTCTGCCGGCCTTCGTCGCTGTCGAGGTTGAATTGGTACTCGTGGCCTTGCGCGGGTTCGTGCCCTGGCGCGAAGAACAGGCTCTGTCGCGATCCCTGTGGAACTGACCTGATCATGCCGCCGCCGGCGCCAACCATGGATTGCGCGGCAAGTGCTTGAGCTTGGCGCACAACAGGTAGGCGATCGCGATCAGGTTCTCGTGGGTGGCATAGCCCTTCGCCCGCGCCTTGGCCGCCTGGATCTGGGCGTTCATCGTCTCCACGCTGGCGTTGGTGAGGCCACTCCGGAAGTGCTCGATGATCCCGGCCTTGTGCTCGCGCAGGGTCGCGCCAAGACGCTTGAACGGCGGCAGGCGGCTGCGGCGTGCCCAGCTGATCCAACGGTCCAGCTGGTGGTCGGCTTCTTCCGGCGACAGCCCCGCTGCGTACAGGCGTCGCAGTGCCTGTTTCAAGTGCCAGGCACGCGCCGTCTTCAGGCCGCTGCGCTGCAGCCAGTGCATGGTGCACAGTTGCTTGTAGCTCCAGCGCTCGGAGTCCTTGAGCAGCGCCCAGCGGCTGCCTTTTCTCTCCGGCAGGGTGTTCGTGATGAAGGTTGACGTTGATTACCGAACGGTTTTAATTGGCGAGCCGCGACGACAAGGTCTAGTGCTTCTGCATCGAAGTCCGGTGATGGAGCCATCGGAAGCACGCAAGTGGCTGCGGATAGCTGAGTGCCAGGGCTTTGACACAGAAAACCTCGTGTGGCCGATTCATTCGGGGTGTGAAGGACCCCTATGAATGCTACGGGTCCTGCCGGCGGCAGCGCTAAGCTGGCTCCTCGCGATGAGTCCCCACGGCTGTGGACGGTAGGCCATTCCACCCGCACTTGGGAGGATTTTCGGGAAGTCCTACGAGTCCACGAGATCACCGCTGTGGTTGACGTCAGGCGGTTCCCTGGCTCTCGAAAGTTTCCTTGGTTCGGTAGCGACGCGATGAGCGAGCAGTTGCCTCGGGACGGCGTTGGCTACGAGTGGATTTCTCAATTAGGAGGGCGGCGATCAGTGCTGCCGGGGTCGCCGAACGGCGGGTGGAGAAATTCGTCATTCCAGGGGTATGCGGATCACATGGCCAGCACAGAGTTTGCGGACGGGCTTGAGCAAGCCTTGGCTGCAGCTGCGCAAGGGCGCACGGCGCTGATGTGTGCAGAACTGTTGTGGTGGCGCTGCCATCGGCGATTGATTTCGGATCTCTTGGTATACCGCGGTCATCAAGTCCTGCATATCCAGACCAAACGAGCGGCTGAACCGCACCACCTCAATCCAATGGCCCAAGCGCTAGGCGAGGGCCTTATATATCCCCCGTTGCAGCGCAGTTTGCTTTAGGCCTTCAGAGTAAGCCCGCCTGTCTCCGCTTGGACTTCGCAGAAATGCTTGACTGAATTGAGGGCGGTCGTCATGATCCGGGGCCTCTACTGGGGAGTAGAACCGTGGGCCCGGTACGCCGGGCTCTTTTTCTCTACTGCTATTCAAAACGCTTCATCGAACTGGAGTTCCCAGGATTTCCTAGACAGAGCTAGCCTCTGTTGGGGGTAGCATTGGGAGACAGTCATGTCTGCAGGCAAGATCACCAGCAAGACCCGGCAAGCCTACAAATTTATCGATGCGCATCGGGACGAGTTCAGTATCCAGATGATGTGTCGTCTGCTTGGGGTTGCTCGAGCCGGCTACTACGCATGGCGTGAACATCCGATTTCCGATCGAGCGCAAGAAGATGCGCGGTTGCTTCGCTTGATACGTGCGTCGTTTGCCGCCAGCCACGGAATTTATGGCGCCCCCAGGGTGTTTCTCGACCTGAGGGAGCACGGGGAGGCATGCAGCAAACATCGGGTTGCTCGCTTGATGCGGGTGAACGGATTGCACGCGCTGCATGGCTACCGCATACGGCACATCCCTGTTCCAAAACCTCATGTCTTAATCCCTAATTTGCTCCAGCGTCAGTTCAGCGTATCGCGCCCGAACGAGGCATGGGTGACGGATATCACTTACATCCGCACGTGGCAGGGTTGGCTGTACCTGGCGGTTGTTTTGGATCTTTTCTCACGCAGGGTTGTTGGTTGGGCTGTCAGACCAACGATTCATCGAGAACTTGTTCTGGATGCCGTGATGAAAGCCGTGCGCAGCCGACGTCCTCGCAAAACCCTTATCCACTCGGATCAAGGCTCACAGTACGGAAGTGATGCATGGCGGCGTTTCTGCAAAGACAACCACCTCGAGCCAAGCATGAGCAGACGTGCCAACTGCTGGGACAACGCGGTCGCTGAGTCCTTCTTCAGCAGTTTGAAAAAGGAACGGATCAAGAAGCGCATCTATGCGAATCGTGACGTGGCGACCTCGGACATATCCGACTACATCGATGGGTTTTAAAATCCAACACGTCGCCACAGCCATCTGGGCGGGGCCAGTCCTGACGAGTTCGAGGCAGCGCATCGCCACCCTCGGTCAGGTGTCCACTAAATCCTGGGAACTCCACCTCCGAGGTCGCATGTGTCTGTCCTTGGCACAGTGGTTGCGTACGGGGATACAAGCCGGCAGGTTAGGAGAAGCCGGCGACCATGTAGGTCTGCTCAATCCGGACACGGATTCATGGCTGCATGTGTTAGTGCCGGCGGGGGCCGGGACAACGCGCTGCATGGGGGACGCTCACGTAATGCTTCCCCTGCAGGTGGTGTGCTGTTGCGCGGAGCGTGGTGCTGTCCAGCGCTGATCACACATGAAACAAGGAGACCAGGATGCGTTCGCCATTACGCAAGCAGGATTTCCCCGTGGAAAAAGTGCGTCAGTACCTTGAGCCCGGCCCCATCGTGCTGGTGACGTCGCAATGGCAGCAGCAGCGGAACATCATGACGCTGGGCTGGCACACCGTGCTGGAGTTCTCACCGTCGCTGGTCGGTCTGATGATCTCCAGCGCCACCCACAGTTTCGATCTGATCCGCCGTAGTGGGGAGTGTGTGATCAACCTGCCGACGGTCCCGTTGGCGGATACGGTGGTGCGCATCGGCAACTGCAGTGGTGTGTCGGTGGACAAGTACGCGCTGTTCGATCTTGCGCCGGTGCGGGCATCCCGGGTGCGTGCGCCGCTGCTGGGGCGGTGTCATGCCAACCTCGAATGCCGTCTGCACGACGATGCGCTGGTGGAGCGCTACAACTTCTTCGTCTTCGAGGTGGTGAAGGCGCATGTGGCAGTGTCGCCCAGGCATCCGCGTACGCTGCATTACACCGGCGATGGAGTGTTCATGACGGCAGGCAGGATGATCAGCCGCCGTTCGTTGTTCCGGCCGGACATGCTGGGGTGAGTATGGTGCGGGCCGTTCGGGCGGCTCGCCTGGGCGTTGGGCTCTGTCCGCGCGCGCCGACACCGGGCAGGGATTTGACCCGCCCGCCTCGGCGGCGCAAAGTGTACCCATGCCTCGCTGACTAGGAGTTGCAGCCATGACCGCTGTCAGTTCCCTCCACGCCCAAGGTGACAAGCTGCCGCCCTCCCGACTTTGGCGCGTGTTCTGGCTGCAGGGGGTGATCCCCAGCAATCTGTTATGGGCCGCCGCCCTCTGGGCGTTGGCGCAGGGGCGCACCCCGTTGTTGCTGGCGTTGTTCGCGGCGCTGCTGCTGTATACGGGCTGGATCATCCCGGCGGTATGGCGGGCGGCGCCGAGCGCGCAAAATCCCAATTACGGTGTTGCCGCGCGCGGCCTGACCGTGGCCTGGGGCTTGAATACGGTGCTGGTGGTGTTCTTCCTGATGCTGCAGCTGCTGGCTCAGTAGAACTGCACCGGTGTGCCATCGCGATCGAAGGCGGCAAAACGGCTGATCTGGCCGTCGTTGACCGCGTTGACCATCAGGCGCAGTGGTTGCGTTGCTTCATCGCTGGACGGGGCAATGCCGCCACGGCCATCCAGTGAGGCAACAAACACCAGGTCCCAGACCAGCCCGGTCTGGGCGGATTCGGCGGCCAGGGTCTGGAAGGACGCGATTTCCTGCGGGGCCTTGTCCACACACAGCACCGGGCTCAACGTGCCACCTTCGCCGTTGCTGTGGCGGGCATGCTGATCGGCGGTGGGTGATTCGGGCAGGTCGGCTTTGACGAACACAAACAACAGGCGTTGGGGCTCGGTTTGCTGTCCTGCTGCCTGCAGCAGGCCATTGAAATCGTTCAGCATCATGATCGGGGTCACAGGACAGGGCGTTTTGTAAAGGGTATGCTGCCATAGCTTCGCAAGGCATGGCGGTGCCCTTGATTGATTTAAGTCATTCCATCGCTTCAAAGCCCCACGTAGGCTGACGGTCAGTCACTACAGGCGAGGGAACCCCGGCATGCCGGGCGAGCGTGGATACGTGCAGTCAGGAGGTGAAACAGCCATGAGCCAACTCACCGATGGCTTCGGGCGCAGCTTTCCATACCTGCGTCTGTCGCTGACCGAAGCCTGCAACTTCCGTTGCAGCTATTGCCTGCCCGACGGCTACCAGGCCGACGGCCGGCCGCGCTTTCTTGCGGTGGATGAAATCGCAAGGCTGGTACGGGCGTTTGCCACGCTGGGCATGCACAAGATCCGCCTGACCGGTGGCGAGCCGAGCCTGCGCAAGGACCTGGACCAGATCATCGCCACCGTGGCGCAGGTGCCGGGCGTGCGCAAGGTTGCCATCACCACCAACGGCTGCCTGCTGCCCAGGCGCCTGCCAGGCTGGCATCGTGCGGGCCTGACTGCGCTCAACGTGAGTATGGACAGCCTGCGTCGCGAGCGTTTCCATGCCATCACCGGACATGACCGCCTGCCCGAGGTGATGGAAGGCATCGCCCTGGCCCAGGCGTTGGGCCTGCAATCGGTCAAGCTCAATGCCGTGCTGCTGCGCGGCCTCAATGACGACGAACTGCCGCAATGGATGGCCTTCCTGCGCGACCGGCCAGTGAGCGTGCGTTTCATCGAACTGATGCGCACCGGTGACAACCGCGATTACTTTGAACGTCACCATCTGTGCGCCGATGTGATCGTCGGGCAGTTGCTGGCTGCTGGCTGGAGCGAGCGCAGACGCGCTGCCGATGCGGGCCCCGCACGTGAGTTCAGTCATCCCGACCATCGCGGCAGCATCGGCATCATCGCTCCTTACTCAAAGGATTTCTGCAAAGGTTGCAACCGCCTGCGGGTTACCGCGCGCGGCGATCTGCGGTTGTGCCTGTTCGGTGACTTCGGCATCGCACTGCGGCCGCTGCTGCAGTCAGATGAGGACCAGGGCGCGCTGCTGGCGCGCATCACCACCCAGCTTGGGCTGAAGGCAGCCGGGCATGGACTGCATTTCGGCCAGACCGGGTTGACCCCGCATCTGGCCTCGATTGGAGGATGAGACAAGCAATGAGTGGGCAGATGAGTGCGGCATTCCATATGGCCGATGTACGTGACAAGCGCATTACCCGTCGCCGCGCGGTGGCGGTGGGTGAGCTTGTCGCCGGGCCTGTTGCCTATCCCCTGATCGTCGAGCGACGTCTGCCCAAGGGGGACGCACTGGTGATGGCCGAGATTGCTGGCCTGCAGGGGGCCAAAATGGCCTCGGCGTTGATGCCGCTGTGCCATCCGCTGCCACTGGAACTGGTGAGGGTTTACTGCGCGCCGGCGCCGGAGCGGCTTGCCATCCGGGTGTGGTGCGAATGCGCCAGTGAAGCGCGTACCGGGGTGGAGATGGAAGCGCTGGCAGGGGTCAACGCGGCCCTGCTGACCTTGTATGACCTCAGCAAGCCGGTCGAGCCCGCATTGGAGATCGGCGGTGTCCGGCTGCTGTTCAAGGAAGGCGGCAAGAGCGGCGTGTGGTTGCACCCACAGGGTATGGATGCGGAGGAGCGTGAGCGCTTCCGCCCGCGTCCGCCAAGACAGCTGCAAGGTGCGAGCTGTGTGGTGATCACGCTCAGCGATCGTGCCAGCCGGGGCGACTATGTGGATGAATCCGGGCCAGTGCTGGCCGAGGGGCTGCGTGCACTGGGCGGCGAAGTGGTCAGCACGGAAGTACTGGCCGATGGCATCGAGCCGCTGGCCGGGCGTCTGCACGCGTTCGCCGCCAGCGGCATCCGCATCTGCCTGTGCACTGGCGGCACGGGCCTGGGACAGCGCGATCTCACTCCAGAGGCGTTGCAGTCGCTGGGTGGGCGCAGCGTGCCCGGGCTGGCGCAGATGCTCCGTGGCCTTAGCGCGCAGCACACGCCGTTGGCATGGCTGAGCCGTGCCGAGGTGGTGCAACTGGGGGGCATGCTGGTCATCGCCCTGCCGGGTAGCCCGCGTGCCGCGGCACAGTGCATGAGCATTCTCACGCCGGTGCTGGGCCATGCATTGGCGATGATCGACGGGGCCAGCCACGCATGATCACTTACGCGCAGGCCCTGCAGATCCTGTTGGCCGAGGCGCCGGCGCCAAAGACCGAGCAGGTGGTGGTTGCCGAGGCAGCAGACCGGGTGCTGGCTGCGCCAGTGGTAAGTGCCCAGCACCTGCCACCGTTCGACAATGCTGCGATGGACGGCTTCGCCCTGTGCGCGGACGGCCAGCCCTTGCCTGCCGGTGCCGTATTGCAGGTTGCCGGCTGGCAGGCCGCAGGCGATGCCGCAGCACAGGGGGAGGCAGCACAGGCCTGGGAAATCATGACGGGTGCGCGCATGCCGGCCGGCCTGGACAGCGTGGTGCCGGTCGAGCAGGTGGAGGTGCTGGATGCCGTGGAGGGTCGTCCTGCGCGCGTGCGTCTGCAGGCGATGGTCACGCCCGGGCAACACGTGCGGCTGCGCGGCCAGGACGTGGAGTTGGGCGAAACCGTGCTTGCCGCTGGCACGTCGCTGGATGTGAACGCCATGACCTTGCTGCATGCCCTCGGGACAGCCCGGGTGCAGGTGCAGCAGCGGCCGCAGGTGGCGGTCATCAGCACCGGCAAGGAGCTGATCAGTGATGCGGCCCAGCCGTTGCAGTCCGGGCAGATACGCGACAGCAACCGCCCCTTCCTGGTCAGCCGCCTGCACGCCGCGGGTGCTGATGTGGTCTGGAACGGTGTCGTTGGCGATGACGTGGCTGCTTTTGATGCTGCGCTGGACGCGGCCTTGGCCGCCGGCGCGCGCGTGGTGCTGAGTACGGGGGCGGTGTCGCAGGGCCGCTATGACTTCATCCCTGATGCCCTGCGTGCCCGTGGTGCCACCGTGCTGTTCCACAAGGTCGCCATCCGCCCGGGCAAGCCGCTGCTGTTCGCCCGCCTGGCCGATGGTTGCCTGTACTTCGGCCTGCCGGGCAATCCGATATCCGCGGCAGTGGGGTTGCGCTTCTTCGTGGAGCCGGTGTTGCGCCGCATGCTGGGTTTGGAAGAAGAGGCGCAGTTGCAGTTGCCGTTGCAGGGCGATGTGCGCAAGCCACCGGGGCTGCGCATGCACGCACGGGCACGGGTGGAACTGGATGCGGGGGGGCGGCTGAGCGTGCGGGTGTTGTCCGGGCAGGAATCGTTCCGGCTCAAGACCATGCTGCAGGCCAACGCCTGGGCGATTCTGGAAGGTGACGATGCGTTGGCCCCGGCCGGCACATTGGCTCGCGTGCAGGGTTGGGGGCATCGCGAGCCGCTGCAACTGGCCCGGCAGGAGGAAGCATGAGAGAGGTCGTTGTGCAGTTGTTTGGTGTGTTTTCCGAGCTGGATCATCGTCGCGAGCTAAGCGTGCGGGTGAACGGTGAACACATCGTGGACCTGCGCCGGGCATTGCGCGAGTTGCTGCTGGAACGGTTCCCCCGGTTCCGTGCCGGGCTGGTGGACTATTCGGTATTTGCCGATGAAAAGCGCGTGCTGCGCGACAGCGAGCCGCTGCCTGCGGACGGTCGTGTGGCCATCCTGCCACCGGTGAGCGGAGGTTGAAATGAGCGCGGAAAATCTATGGAAAGTGGTCGAGCGCAGCGCCGCCGCGATTGATCCGGGCGAGGGCATCGCTTTTGTGTCCGACCCCGGCTTTGGCGGCATCGATGTATTCATCGGCAAGGTGCGCGACCTGAACCAAGGGCGCGCGGTGCAGGGCATCACCTATGACATGTTCGAGCCGCTGGTACTCAACGAGTTCCAGCGCCTGGTGGCCGAGGTGGAGGCCGAGTTCGGCCCGCGCATCAAGCTGTACGTGGCCCACGCCAGGGGCCGCCTGGCGGTGGGTGAGGTGGCGGTGGTTGTTGCCGCCGGCAGTCCCCACCGTGACGAGGCTTTCCGTGCCTGCCGGCAGCTGATCGAGGCGGTCAAACACCGCTCGCCGATCTGGAAGCAGGAGCATTACCAGGATGGCGACAGCGAGTGGAGCGAAGGCTGCAGCCTGTGCCAACCCAGCGCCGAGCACGCCGACGACGGACATGTCCACGATCACGCCCACTGACCTGCCGGCCATGGCCGGCATCGTGCTGGCCGGTGGCCTGTCCAGCCGCATGGGCCAGGACAAGGCCTTGCTGCGTTGGCAGGGCAGGTCCCTGCTGGCGCACATGTGCGCGCTGCTGCAGGCCGCGGGTGCGCAGACGCTACGGGTCAGCGGCAGCTACCCGGTGCTGCCGGGGGTCGAGTCGGTCCCCGACCTGGTGCCGCGCTGCGGTCCGTTGGGGGGGCTCTACAGCGTGGTGAAGACGCTGCCGGATGGCCCTGTCTGGGTGGTGGCGGTGGACATGCCGCTGCTCGACCGGCAACTTCTTTGGCGGTTGCGTGACGCAGGTGACGCTCGCTGCGTGCATTTCCGCGGGCAACCGCTGCCAATGCGGTTGAACATTGACCGCAGCTGTCGCACCCTGTTGCAGTCGATGGTGATGGACGTGAACGGGCCGCGCTCGTTGTACCGCCTGCAGCGACAGCTGGGCAGCATCGAGCTGCGCCTGCCCGACGATGGCGATGCCCGTCTGCTGAACTGCAATACCCCCATCCAATGGGAGGCTCTGCCTCATGAAAGTGCAGATCCAGTCGCAGTCCGTACGACTGCGCATTGACGAAAACGAGCTGGCCGAGTTGTTGGCGGGGCAGTGGGTGACCAGCCGGACCGACCTGGGGGCACTGGGCAGCTTTTCCTGCGCGCTGCAGCTGCATGCAGGCGAACAGGCGCGGCTGGATGGCAGCGTCACGGCGCTGCGGTTCGCGCTGCCTCAGGAGGATGTGCTGGCGTTGCAGCAGCGCCTGCCGTGCCGTGATAGACTCTCTTACGAACTCCCCCTGCAACCGCAACCGCTGCATCTTCAGTTTGATGTCGATGTACGTGACAGCGTGCGCCAGCGTGGCGTGCAGCGCCGTGCAAGCGACGTCAGCGTCGCCGCAGATTGATATTTGTCAGGTAGGCGCCGTTATGCCGCCTTTGGTTGATCAAGATCAATACCGGCCCCAGGGCCGCCGGGCTTAATGACGCCGTGGCGACTGGGCAGGCAACAGCACAGCAGAACCAGCGCCGTATCAAACAGCCTTGGAGCGTTGCATGAGTGCCAGTCGCGATGCCGTAAAAAACAGCAGGCCCGGTCCCGGCGGTGTCATCACCGATTGGCGGCCGGAAGATCCGGTTTACTGGGAGCAGACCGGTAAACGCGTTGCCACCCGCAACCTGGTCATATCCATCCCCGCGCTGCTGCTGGCGTTCTCGGTGTGGGTGCTGTTTTCGGCGGTGACCATCAGCCTGCCGAAAATCGGGTTTGCCTTCAGTACCGATCAGTTGTTCTGGCTGGTGGCCTTGCCCAGTCTTTCCGGCGCGACGCTGCGCATCTTCTACTCCTTCGTGATCCCGATCTTCGGTGGCCGCCGTTGGACGGCCTTGTCTACCGCCTCGCTGTTGCTGCCCACCTTGTGGCTGGGCTTCGCGGTGCAGAACCCCGCCACGCCGTATTGGGTATTCGTGCTGATCGCCATCCTGTGTGGCTTCGGTGGCGCGAACTTCTCGTCCTCCATGTCCAATATCTCCTTCTTCTATCCCAAGCAGCGCCAGGGCATGGCACTGGGCCTGAATGCCGGCCTGGGCAACGTAGGGGTGTCGGTATCGCAGGCGGTGGTACCGCTGGTGATCACGGTAGGCGTGTTTGGTGCCCTGGGCGGCGCTCCGCAGGCTGTGGTGGACGGCGGCGCGCCCTTGTTCCTGCAGAACGCCGGCTTCATCTGGGTGCCGTTCATCGCCTTCTTCGCGCTGGCTGCCTGGTTCGGCATGAACGACCTGACCAGTGCCCGCTCATCGTTCTCCGAGCAGGCGGTGATCTTCCGCCGCAAGCACAACTGGCTGATGTGCTGGTTGTACATCGGCACCTTCGGCTCCTATATCGGCTTTTCTGCTGGTTTCCCGATGCTGGTCAAGAGCCAGTTCCCGGACGTGAATCCACTGGCCTATGCCTTCATTGGCCCGCTGCTGGGTGCGCTGATGCGCTCGGTGGGTGGCAGCATGGCCGACCGCTGGGGCGGCGCACGGCTGACCTTCTGGGTATTCGCGCTGATGATCGCAGCCGTGTTCGGCGTACTGCACTTCCTGCCCAATAAAGGCCAGGGCGGCAACTTCTACGGTTTCCTGCTCTCGTTCATGGCCTTGTTCGTGCTCAGCGGCATCGGCAACGGCACCACGTTCCGGATGATCCCGGTGATCTTCCGCACCCTGCACGAGCGCCTGTCGGCCAATGAAGGCGCTGAAGGCAAGAAGGCCGCTGCGCATCAGGCCAGCATCGAATCGGCAGCCGTGGTCGGCTTCTCCGGCGCCATCGGTGCCTATGGCGGCTTCTTCATCCCGAAGAGCTACGGCACTTCGATCAGCTTGACCGGCGGCCCGGACATGGCGCTGTACGGCTTCATCGCGTTCTACGCCACCTGCCTGGCCGTGACCTGGTGGTGGTACTACCGGCGGGGCGCCGAAACACCCTGCTGAGTTACACCCGCACCGCAGCCAGATGTCACCCCTAGCCACGATGCAGCAGTTTGCGAACGGAGATTCACCATGAGCTATTTCCTTGATCGCTTGCAGTTCTTCAAGCGTGATCCACAACCCTTCGCCGATGGCCATGGGTTCAGCAAGAGCGAAGGGCGGGACTGGGAAAACAGTTATCGCGCCCGCTGGCAATACGACAAGATCGTACGTTCCACCCACGGTGTGAACTGCACGGGCTCCTGCAGCTGGAAGATCTACGTCAAGAACGGCCTGGTCACCTGGGAAACCCAGCAGACCGACTACCCGCGCACCCGCCCGGACCTGCCCAATCACGAACCACGCGGCTGCCCACGCGGCGCCAGCTATTCCTGGTACCTGTACAGCGCCAACCGGCTCAAGTACCCGCTGATCCGCGGCACCTTGCTGCGCATGTGGCGGCAGGCCCGCAAGACCCTGTCGCCGGTCGAAGCCTGGGCCAGCATCGTGCAGGACCCGGCCAAGTCGCGTGAGTACAAGCGTCGCCGCGGCATGGGTGGCTTTGTGCGCCTGAACTGGGACGAGGCCAACGAGATCATCGCCGCCTCCAACCTCTACACCACCAAGGAATACGGCCCCGACCGCATCGTCGGCTTCTCGCCGATTCCGGCGATGTCGATGGTGTCCTACGCGGCTGGAGCGCGCTATCTGTCGCTGCTCGGCGGTGCCTGTCTGTCCTTCTACGATTGGTATTGCGATCTGCCGCCGGCCTCGCCGCAGGTGTGGGGCGAGCAGACCGACGTGCCGGAATCGGCCGACTGGTACAACAGCCGCTACATCATCGCCTGGGGCTCGAACGTGCCGCAGACGCGCACCCCGGATGCGCACTTCTTCACCGAGGCGCGTTACAACGGCACCAAGACGGTGGCGATCTGCCCCGACTACTCGGAGCTGGCCAAGCTCACCGACCATTGGCTGCATCCCAAGCAGGGCACCGATGCCGCGCTGGCATTCGCCTTCGGCCACGTGATCCTGCGCGAGTTCCACGTCGACACGCCCTCGCAATACTTCCAGGACTACTGCCGCCAGTACTCGGACATGCCGATGCTGGTGCGCATCGAGCGCCGTGCCGATGGTCGCCTGGTGCCAGGCCACTTCCTGCGCGCCAGTGAGCTGGGCGGGCTGGGCGAAAGCAACAATCCGGAATGGAAGACGCTGGCGTTCGACGAGAACAGCGGCGAGATCACCGTGCCGAATGGCTCGGTCGGCTTCCGCTGGGGCGAGAAGGGCAAGTGGAACATCGAGGAAAAGGCCAGCGATGGCCATGACACGCGCCTGCGCCTGAGCCTGGCCGACATCCACGACGGTATCGAGGCGGTGAGCTTCCCGTATTTCGGCGGCATCGAGAGCGACGGCTGGACCGCCGCACCGGCCGAGGACGTACTGGAGCGCAACATCCCGCTGCGCCGCCTGCAGCTGGCTGATGGCGGTGAAGCGCTGGTGGCGACGGTCTACGACCTGCTGCTGGCGCAGTACGGCGTTGATCGCGGCTTCGGCGGCGGCAATGTCGCCAAGAGCTTCGATGACAACGTGCCGGGTACGCCCGCCTGGCAGGAGCGCATCACCGGCGTGTCACGCGCCGAGGTGATCGAGATTGCCCGTGAGTTCGCCCGCACCGCCGACAAGACCCATGGTCGCAGCATGATCATCGTCGGCGCCGGCATGAACCACTGGTTCCACAACGACATGAACTACCGCGGCCTGATCAACATGCTGGTCATGTGTGGCTGCGTGGGCCAGACCGGTGGTGGCTGGGCGCATTACGTGGGCCAGGAAAAGCTGCGCCCGCAGACCGGCTGGCAGCCGCTGGCCTTCGGCCTGGACTGGAGCCGCCCGCCGCGGCAGATGAACGGTACCTCGTTCTTCTACTTCAACACCGGGCAGTGGCGTTACGAGAAGCTGCAGGTGGACGAACTGCTGTCGCCGCTGGCCGATGCCTCCAAGTACAGCGGCAGCCTGGCCGACCTCAACCTGCGCGCGGTGCGCATGGGCTGGTTGCCGAGCGCGCCGCAGCTGGACCGCAATCCGCTGCAGCTGGTGCGCGAGGCCGAACAGGCCGGCATCGCACCGGCCGACTACGCGCTGTCCAAGTTCAAGGACGGTTCGCTGGACTTCGCCTTCGCCGATCCGGATGCCGCGCAGAACCACCCGCGGATGATGTTCATCTGGCGCTCCAACCTGCTCGGTTCCTCCGGCAAGGGCCACGAGTACATGCTGCGGCATCTGCTCGGCACGCGTCACGGCCTGCAGGGCAAGGACCTGGGCGAGATGGGCGCGCTCAAGCCCGAGGACGTGAAGTGGCGTGACGAAGCACCGGAAGGCAAGCTCGACCTGCTGGTGACGCTGGACTTCCGCATGTGCACCACCGCGCTGTACTCGGACATCGTGCTGCCGACCGCCACCTGGTACGAGAAGGACGACCTCAACACCTCGGACATGCATCCCTTCATCCACCCCCTGTCCAAGGCGGTGGATCCGGCCTGGGAATCGCGCAGCGACTGGGAAATCTTCAAGGGCGTCGCACGCACGCTCAGCGACATGGCACCGGGCGTGCTCGGTGTCGAGAAGGACCTGGTGCTGGTGCCGACCCTGCACGACACGCCCAACGAACTGGGCATGCCGTTCGGCGTGACTGACTGGAAGAAGGGCCAGTGCGAGGCCATCCCGGGCAAGACCATGCCGAGCATGGCGGTGGTCGAGCGCGACTATCCCAACCTCTACCGCAAGTTCACCTCGCTGGGCCCGCTGCTGGACAAGCTCGGCAATGGTGGCAAGGGCATGAGCTGGGATACCAAGCACGAGGTGGAATTCCTTGGCAAGCTCAACCACACCGTGCTGGGCGAAGGCATCAGCCAGGGTCGGCCGGCGATTGATACCGCCATCGATGCCTGCGAGGTGATCCTGCACCTGGCCCCGGAAACCAATGGCCATGTCGCAGTCAAGGCCTGGGAGTCGCTGGGCACCTTCACCGGCCGCGAGCACACCCATCTGGCGGTGGGCAAGGAGCACGAGGCGATCCGCTTCCGTGACATCCAGGCACAGCCGCGCAAGATCATCTCCTCGCCGATCTGGTCCGGACTGGAAGACGACAACGTCAGCTACAACGCCGGCTACACCAATGTGCACGAGCTGATTCCGTGGCGCACGGTGACCGGCCGCCAGCAGTTCTACCAGGACCACGAGTGGATGATCGACTTCGGTGAGGCCTTCATGAGCTACCGTCCGCCGGTCAATACACGCACGGTGGAGCCGCTGCTCAACAAGCGCCAGAACGGCAACAAGGAGATCGTGCTGAACTGGATCACCCCGCACCAGAAGTGGGGCATCCACAGCACCTACAGCGACAACCTGATCATGCAGACCTTGTCGCGTGGCGGCCCCATCGTCTGGTTGAGCGAGGACGATGCACGCAATGCCGGCATCGAGGACAACGACTGGATCGAGCTGTTCAACGTCAACGGTGCGATTGCTGCACGTGCGGTGGTCAGCCAGCGGGTGATGCCGGGCATGGCGATGATGTACCACGCCCAGGAACGCATCATCAACGTGCCGGGTTCGGAGATCTCCGGCACCCGTGGCGGCATCCACAACTCGGTGACCCGCATCGTGCTCAAGCCCACCCACATGATCGGCGGCTACGCGCAGCTGGCCTGGGGCTTCAATTACTACGGTACCTGCGGTACCAACCGCGATGAGTTCGTGATCGTGCGCAAGATGGACAAGATCGATTGGCTGGACGGTGAGGACGCAAATTCGAGTGCAACCGACGCCGCACGGGAGGTGGTGTGATGAAAGTACGTGCCCAGATTGCGATGGTCTTGAACCTGGACAAGTGCATCGGCTGCCACACCTGCTCGATCACCTGCAAGAACGTGTGGACCTCGCGCGAAGGCGTGGAGTACGCCTGGTTCAACAACGTCGAGACCAAGCCCGGTATCGGTTATCCCAAAGAATGGGAGAACCAGGAGAAGTGGAACGGCGGTTGGGTGCGCAACGGCAGCGGCAAGCTGGTGCCGCGCGCCGGTGGCCGCTGGCGCATGCTGGCCAAGATCTTCTCCAACCCCGACCTGCCGCAGATCGACGACTACTACGAGCCGTTCGACTTCGATTACCAGCACCTGCACGACGCGCCCGAGCTGAAGCATCAGCCGACCGCACGGCCACGCTCGCTGCTGACCGGCCAGCGCATGGAGAAGATCGAGTGGGGCCCGAACTGGGAGGAAATCCTTGGTTCGGAGTTCTCCAAGCGTTCGCGTGACTACAACTTCGACAAGGTGCAGAAGGAGATCTACGGCGCCTTCGAAAAGACCTTCATGATGTATCTGCCGCGGCTGTGCGAGCACTGTCTCAACCCGGCCTGCGTCTCGGCGTGCCCGTCCGGCGCGATCTACAAGCGCGAGGAAGACGGCATCGTGCTGATCGACCAGGACAAGTGCCGTGGTTGGCGCATGTGTGTGTCGGCCTGCCCGTACAAGAAGATCTATTACAACTGGAAGAGCGGCAAGTCCGAGAAGTGCATCTTCTGCTACCCGCGCATCGAGATGGGCGAGCCCACCGTGTGCTCGGAAACCTGCGTGGGCCGCATCCGCTACCTGGGGGTGATGCTGTACGACGCGGATCGTATCGCCGAGGCCGCATCGGTGGCGGCGGAGAAGGACCTGTACCAGTCGCACCTGGATATCTTCCTGGACCCGTTCGACCCGGCGGTGATCGCCGCTGCGCGTGCCGAAGGCATCCCCGACAGCTGGCTGGAATCGGCCAAGCAGTCGCCGGTCTACAAGCTGGCCATCGACTGGAAGCTGGCGCTGCCGCTGCACCCGGAATACCGCACCTTGCCGATGGTCTGGTACGTGCCGCCGTTGTCGCCGATCCAGTCGGCGGCGGAGCGTGGCCATGTCGGCATGAGTGGCGAACTGCCGGATATCGCCTCGCTACGCATCCCGGTGCGTTACCTGGCCAACCTGCTGACCGCTGGTGACGAAGCGCCGGTGATCCGTGCCCTGGAGCGGCTGATGGCGATGCGTGCCTGGCGCCGCGCCAAGAACGTGGATGGCGTGGAAGACATGCGCGTGCTCGAACAGGTGGGGCTGACCCCGGCGCAGGTGGAAGAGATGTACCGCTACCTGGCCATCGCCAACTACGAGGACCGTTTCGTCATTCCGAGCGCCCACCGTGAGTACGCCAACGATGCGTTCGGCGAACGTGGTGGCTGCGGCTTCACCTTCGGCAATGGTTGCAACGGCGACAGCCCGGCTGACCTGTTCACTCAGCGCAAGACCACCACCTTCGCGGTGCATCCCAACCGCCAACATCGGCATGAGGTGGTGAAATGAGTGTGCTCAAGCTGATTGGCGTATTGCTGGACTACCCGCGTGACGAGCTCTGGCAGCATGGCGAGGAGCTGCTCGAGGCCTGCGATGATCCGGCACTGTCGCCGGCCCGTCGCAGGCAGTTGCAGACCTTCGTCCGTGACCTGCTTGCTACCGACCCGCTGGACGCGCAGGACCGCTGGCTGGCCACGTTCGACCGTGGCCGCTCGATGAGCCTGCTGGTGTTCGAACACATCCATGGCGAGTCGCGTGATCGCGGCCAGGCCATGGTCGACCTGATCGATGCCTACCGCAAGAACGGCTTCGAGCTGGATGCGCGCGAATTGCCGGACTACCTGCCGCTGCTGCTGGAATACCTCTCGCATCGGCCGCAGGCCGAGGCAAAGGACTGGCTGCACCACATCGGCCACATCGCCGGCATGCTCGCCGCACGCGCCGCCGAGCGGCAGCTGCCGCATGCGGTGCTGCTGGAGATCCTGGTCGAGGCGGGCGAGGGCAAGGTCAACCTGGCCGTTCTGCGCCAGCGGGCCAGCGAAGAAGTGCGCGACGACACCGTCGAAGCCATGGACCGCCTGTGGGAAGAGGAAGCGGTGCGCTTTGGCACCGATGCACCTTCGCAGGATTGCGATCCACCCCATCGTTCACCGGCACGCGCGCAGCCGCGGGAGATCCAGCCATGAATTACCTCAATCAGTTCGCCTTCCAGTTCTATCCCTACATCGCGGTGGCGGTGCTGTTGATCGGCAGCTGGGCGCGCTATGACAAGGCCATGTACAGCTGGCGTACCGGCTCCACCCAGTTGCTGTCCGACCGCGGCATGCGCTTTGGCAGCAACTGCTTCCACATCGGCATCATCGCCATCCTCGGCGGCCACTTCGTCGGCCTGTTGACCCCGCATGCGCTGTACGAGCCCTTCATCACCTCCTCGCAGAAGCAGTTGCTGGCGATGGTGGTGGGTGGCTTCTTCGGCGCACTGTGCTTCGTCGGCATCACCATCCTGCTGGTGCGGCGGCTGACCAATGCGCGGGTGCGTGCAATCGGCAGCTTCGGTGACACGCTGGTGCTGGTGCTGCTGTTCGCCCAGCTCTGTCTTGGCCTGTACAGCATCAAGGTCTCCGCCGGGCACCTGGACGGCGGGGTGATGGTGATGCTGGCCGAGTGGGCACAGCACATCGTCACCTTCCGTGCCGGCGCGGCCGATTATGTCGAAGGCGTGCATTGGGTCTACAAGGCGCACATCTTCCTCGGCCTGACGCTGGTGTTGATCGCACCCTTCACCCGCCTGGTGCATGTGTGGAGCGTGCCGATCAGTTACCTGTGGCGGCCATATCAAGTGGTACGTCGTCGCCAGGCCACGCTGCGCTACGGTCCGCGGGAGTAAGCCATGGGCAGCCTGCCACGCATTCTCCCCATCACCGTCATCGACTCGCAAACACCGGTGCCGGCCGAGGCCGGCCACCATCACGATGCCGACGATGGCCCGCGCAGCCTCGGCCAACCGGCACCGTGCAGCCTGTACGTGCAGGACACGCCGATCAGCGAGGCCGATATCGCCCGCGAGATGCAATACCATCGGGCGATGCGCCCGGAGCAGTCACGTGCCGATGCGGCGCGTGCGCTGGTGGTACGCGAGCTGCTGCGGCTGGAAGCCGAGCGGCTTGGTCTGGCTGACGCCCCCGGCGTCGGCCAGGAGACCAGCGAGGAAGCACGCATCCAGCAGCTGATCGAACAGGCGCTGGTAGACCGCGTGCCCAGCGAAGACGACTGCCAGCGTTACTTTGCGCAGAACCCCGAGCGTTTCCGCTCACCGGACCGCATCCGCGTACGCCACATCCTGCTGGCGGCACCGGCCGACGATATCGCCGGCCGGCTGAAAGCCCGCACCCTGGCCGAGAAGCTGATTGCCGAACTGCTGGAACAGCCGCACCTGTTTGCCGATCTGGCCGCGCGTCACTCGCAATGCCCGTCCAGCAGCGAAGGCGGCGATCTGGGCTGGCTGCAACGCGGCCAGACCACGCCGGAATTCGATCGCCAGGTATTCCGCCTGCGACAAGGCTTGGCCGGGTTCCCGGTGGAATCGCGCTGGGGCTACCACGTGGTCAGCATCGATGCGCTGGAAGCCGGTACGGCGCTCAGTTTCGAGCAGGTGCAGCCGCAGATCAGCGACTACCTGGAGCTACAGGTGCGCCAGCGCGACGTGCAGCAGTTCCTGCTGGAACTGCGCGAACGTTACCCGGTGCGTGGGCTGGAAGACATCGAAGCACAGGCTGAGTAAGACGCAATCCCCCAGGAGCGGCAATGAGCCAGAATCTACAGAACATCAGCAACGGCGAACAACAACGTGCGCTATGGCTGAGCACCTTCGCCTTCACCGTGTGTTTCGCGGTGTGGATGATCTTCGCCATCATAGGCATCCAGATCAGCGAGCAGCTGGGTTTGAACGACACCCAGTTCGGCCTGTTGATCGCCACCCCGGTGTTGACCGGCTCGGTGATCCGCGTCTTTCTCGGCATCTGGTCCGATCAGTTTGGCGGGCGCAAGGTGATGACCCTGGTGATGCTGTGCGGCGCGGTCGCGACCTGGCTGCTGACCTATGCACAGACCTACCCGCAGTTCCTGTTGGCCGCACTGTTCGTCGGCATCGCCGGCGGCAACTTCTCAGTCGGCGTCACCTATGTGTCCAAGTGGTTCCCGCCGGAGAAGCAGGGCACCGCGCTGGGCATCTTCGGTGCCGGCAACATCGGCTCGGCGGTAACCAAGCTGCTGGCGCCGCTGGTGATGGTGGCCTCGGGCTGGATGATGGTGGCCAAGCTGTGGGCGGTCGGGTTGGCGGTCACCGCCATCCTGTTCTACCTGTTCAGCAAGGAAGATCCCTCGCTGGAAGATCGTCGTCGCAGTGGCGTCAAGCCGATGTCCTTCGCCGAGCAGATGGCACCGCTGAAGAACCTGCAGGTGTGGCGCTTCTCGCTGTATTACTTCTTCGTGTTCGGTGGCTTCGTCGCGCTGGCACTGTGGCTGCCGCATTATCTGGTTGGCGCCTACGGCATGGACGTCGGCACGGCCGGCGTGCTGGCCGCGTGTTACTCGATACCGGCCAGCCTGTTCCGGGTGGTGGGCGGCTGGCTGTCGGACAAAATCGGTGCGCGGCGGGTGATGTACTGGACGCTGGGGGTGTCGTCGATCTGTACCTTCATCCTGGCCTATCCGGATACGCGTTATATCGTGCAGGGCATACACGGCGAGATCAGCTTCCACCTGGCGATCAGCGTGACCCTGTTCACCGTGCTGGTATTCGTTCTCGGCTTCTTCATGTCGCTGGGCAAGGCCGCGGTCTACAAGCACATCCCGGTCTACTACCCGCAGCACGTGGGCTCGGTGGGTGGTGTGGTCGGCATGATCGGCGGCCTAGGCGGCTTCATCCTGCCCATCGTGTTTGGCGCCCTGAATGATGCGCTCGGCATCTGGAGCAGCTGCTTCATGCTGTTGTTCGTGCTGGTCAGCATTTCCTTGACCTGGATGCACTTCGCCATCCGCCGGATGGAGCGTCGCAACTTCCCGCAGCTCGATCGCGAGACCGACCTGCCCGAAGCCATCGATGCCGGCGCGGTGGAGAAACAGCGTCGGGCTTGATCCAGATCAGGGAAACCCGGCGGTCACTGCGCGAGGATGCAGGCATGTCAGTAGAGACCGCCGGGATGGATGACGCCACATTGCATGTCGCACTGCTGCAGCAACCCGCGCACGTGTTGTTCCCGACGCCGGCTGAGCTGAGCCCTGGCTTTGCCGAAGCCGGCTGGCGTGCGGCCATGCAGGCCAGCAACGAGCATCTGATTCCGCGTGCGTTGACCCTGGGTTTCTGCGCACCGGCCCATGACCCGGAGCCGGCCGAAAACGTGCTGGATGCGCTGCTGGTATGCCTGCGCCTGCATGCCAACATGCTGGCCAGCGACCGCGAAGTGGCAGCCATGGTGCTGCAGCCGGGTATCGTCGAGCACCTGCCGCCCGCCCTGCTGGGCCGCTTGTTGGATGCGGTGCCGGAGCAGCTGTGCACCATTGCGCGGCCGCAGGTCGAAGTGCGTCTGGATGCAGCCAGCGATGTGGTACCGGCGTCATTGCGGGAGGTCGGTTGTACCCGGATGACGGTGATCGATCACGCCGGCGTCGATGGCCCGGCGATGCTGGCTCAGGCCCAGCAGGCCGCGTTCACTGCGTGTTACTACCAGCTGCGCGTGCCGTGCTACGCCGATGTGTCCTTCCTGCAGCGGCTGCAGCGGGTGCTGGAGCTGGCACCCGAACGCATCATCCTGCCATCGCCTGCCTTGCTGCCCGAATACCCGTTGCCGGCGGACTGGCTGCAGGCGTGGCGGCTGCTGCGGGCAGCCAGCTACCGCCCGTTGGGTGGCGACCACTACCAGCGGCCGGACCTGCCCATGCCGCTGCGCAACGGTGACGGCCAGCGCCATTGCGACCTGCTCGGGGTCCCCCGCCGCGAGCGCCATGACCTGCTCGGTATTGGTGTGGGCGCCTGCAGCCAGATCGGCGATGTGATCTGTCGCATCGCACCGGAGCCGCGCAACTGGCGCGCCTGCCTGGTGGTTGGCCAGCCTGGCATATCGTCCGGGCTTATTCTTTCCGAGCATGAACGTATGACCGATGAGGTGGTGCAGAGCCTGGCCTGCGACCACGCGCTGGACATGCGCGCCTTCGAATGGCGCAACGCGCAGCCGTTCGATGCCTGTTTCGAGCACGCCTGGAGCCGCGTCGCCATGTTCATCGAACGCGGCTGGCTGCGTCGTGACGGCGACATGTTGTTGATCCAGAACGAAGGTGAGCTGCTGTGGCGTATGATCGCAGCGTGCTTCCGCCCCTTGGCCGCTGTTGCTTGAAAACGGAATGACGTCACCCCCCCCCCCACCGCGCGGTCCTCTGGGAACCGCGACGCCCAATCCAGCCGCTGCCGGCGACGGTGACGCGCTGCATTTCTGCACGACCTGTGCGTTCTCCGATGCCTGCAGCTCGCAGGGCTATGACAAGACCGCGCTGAACGAGCTGCACGTGATGGTCGACCACGTCGGGCCCTACCACGCGGGTGATTACATCTTCCGCGCGGGTGAGCCCTTTGATGCAATCGCCGCGGTGCGTGCGGGCATGGTCAAGACCTTTGTCGACGACAGCCTGGGCAATGAACAGGTGCTGGGTTTTTCGCTGCCGGGCGAAGTGATCGGTCTGAATGCCATCCACGGTTCGCGCTATCCCTGCAATGCGGTGGCGCTGGATACCGTGCATCTGTGCCGCATCTCGTTTCCGCGCATCAGCATGCTGGCCAGTCGCATGCCTGGCTTGCAGGCCAAGCTGTTCAGCCTGCTCAGCGCCGAGATCGGCAAGGCCGCCTTGCTGGCGGCCAACTACCGCACCGAGGAGCGCATGGCCGCGTTCCTGCTGGATATCTCCAACCGCTACGCGCGGCGTGGATTTTCCGCACACCGCTTCAACCTGACCATGACCCGCACCGAGATCGCCAACTACCTGCGCATGGCCCCGGAAACCGCCAGCCGGGTGCTGCGCCGCTTGAGCGACGAAGAAGTCATCGCGGTGAAGCAGCGCGAGATCATCCTGCTGCAACCGGAGCGCCTGGCGCTGATGGCGGCCACCGATGACGCAAGCGAATGATGCCCAACCGAGGATGCATGCATGAACAAGCTGTGGGCGTTGTTGTTGCTGGCTGCCGCACTGCCGGCAGGCGCTGCTGATCTGACGGTATCGGCGGCTTCCAGCCTGACCGAAAGCTTCCGCGAGATATCCAGCGCGTATGAGAAGGCCAACCCGGGCACGAAGATCGACCTGAACTTCGCGGCCTCAGGCACCTTGCTGCAGCAGATCGCGCGTGGCGCACCGGTCGATGTGCTGGCCTCGGCCGACCAGGCCACGATGGCACAGGCCAGCACAGAAGGGCTGATCGATCCGGCAACCCAGCACGTGTTCGCGCAGAACAGCCTGTGGGTGGTGGTGCCGCCGCAGGCCAGCAACAAGCCGACCACGTTGGCGGCACTGGCCAGGGCCGATGTGAAGCGCGTTGCCATCGGCAACCCCGACAGCGTGCCGGTCGGGCGCTATGCACGCGGCGCGCTGCAGCAGGCCGGTTTGTGGCCGGCGATGCAGGCCAAGATGATCAGCACCCAGAACGTGCGCCAGTCATTGGACTATGTGGCGCGCGGTGAAGTGGATGCTGGTTTCGTCTACGCCACCGACGTGCAGGCGATGAGCGAGCGCGTGCAGCGTGCATTCCAGGTGCCGGTTGCTGGTGGCATCGCGTATCCGCTGGCGATGGTCAAGACCAGCCGCAATGCCGCCGAAGCCAAGCGCTTCATCGCCTTCGTGCGCTCGGCGCAGGGCCAGGCCATCCTGCACAGGCACGGCTTCGGCAGTCCTTGATGGTGGATCTGGACTGGAGCGCGTTGTGGTTGTCGCTGAAGGTGGCCGGCTGGGCGACCGCGATCAACCTTGTGCTCGGTGTTGGATTTGGCGCCTTGCTGGCGCGGCGGCGCTTTCCTGGCCGGGAGTTGCTGGACACGATACTCACCTTGCCGATGGTGTTGCCGCCAACGGTGCTGGGCTATTACCTGCTGGTGCTGATTGGCAGCAAGGGGCCGCTGGGAGCGTGGCTGGAGAGCAGCTTCGGAATCAACCTGGTGTTCACCTGGCAGGCGGCGGTGATTGCTGCTGCGGTGGCGTCGTTTCCGCTGGTGTTCAAGCCGGCGCGTGCCGCGTTCGAGGATGTCGACGGCCAGCTGGAACAGGCCGCGCGTACCCTGGGCGTGTCCGAGCTGGCGCTGTTCTTCCGGGTGACCTTGCCGCTGGCATGGCGCGGCATTCTTGCCGGCCTGCTGCTGGCGTTCGCCCGCGCGATGGGTGAGTTCGGCGCCACCATCATGGTCGCCGGCAGTATTCCCGGCCGCACCCAGACCTTGTCCATTGCCATCTATGAGGCGGTGCAGGCCGGCAATGACGGTCGCGCCAACGCCTTGGTGCTGCTGTCCTCTCTGGTCTGCATCAGCGTGCTGCTGCTTGCCGCACGACTGGTCGGGCGGCGGCAGGAAGGAGCGCGCAATGTGGCTTGAGCTTGATGTTCAGCGCCAACTGAGTGCGGCTGGACAGCAGTTCCAGCTGCAGGCGACCTTGCGTTGCACACAGCCGAACGTTGTGTTGTTCGGCCCGTCCGGCGCTGGCAAGAGTCTGACGCTGAAAGCCATTGCCGGGTTGCTGCAGCCGGATGCAGGAGTGATCCGCATGCACGCGCAGGCACTGTTTGATGCGGCGGCAGGTATCAATCTGTCGCCGCAGCGGCGCCGTATCGGCTATGTGTTCCAGGACTACGCCTTGTTCCCGCACCTTACGGTGCGGCAGAACGTCGGCTTCGGCCTGCAGCAGGGTCTGTTGAATCCGTCGCGCGCCCGCCGCGTTGATGCAGTGGAACAATGGCTGCAGGCTTTCCGCATCGATCACCTCGGTGACCTGCTGCCGTCGCAGATCTCCGGCGGCCAACGTCAGCGCACCGCCTTGGCGCGGGCGCTGGTGACCAAGCCGCAGGCACTGCTGCTGGATGAGCCGTTCGCCGCACTCGACCACGCCCTGCGTGCGCATCTGCGCCAGGAGCTTGAAACGGTGCTGGACCAGACCGGCATCCCGCTGCTGCTGATCAGCCATGATCCGGAGGACGTGGACATGTTCGGCCAGCAGGTGGTGCATCTGGCTGATGGCCGCGTGCAGGCCTGATTCTCCGCGTAACGATTAGTCCGGCTTGCCGTCCGCACGTGGGCGCCAGTAGATCCACCCCAACCGCAGCAACCACGGTGCAAGCACCAGCAGCCAGCCGGCGGCGGCGACGGCATGCCAATGCCAAGGATCGTCCAGCAACGGTGCGAGGATGCGCAGCACCGCAACCAGTTGCAGGCCGAGCAGGGCGACCCATGCGACCACCGGCATCACCAGTGCACGCCCGGAATGGCCTTGGGTCACACGCGTGACCATGGCCACCAACAGGCTGCCGAACAGGCCGATCGCCAAGGCATGTAGTGGCGCGCGTTCCAGCCAGCCGGTATGGCCGGCAAGCGCGGCGATGTCCTGCAGCAGATACAGCAGCATCGCCAGCGGCCACCACGCCAGTCCGTAAAAAAGCACGCTCAACAGCGGCGGCTTGGGTCCGCGCGGCCACCAACGCCACAGCGAGTACAGCGACAACAGCAGCAGGCCCGCATCGGCCAGCAGCGTCGCCAGTGGCTGCTGCAGCTGTTCCCCGGCCAGATGCAGCAGGCACAGTCCCCACAGGATCGCCAACCATTGTGGTGGCCGCCATGCCTGGTAGCCCGGCACCACGTTGCCGGCGAAGAACGGAAACATGCGGTGGGCGACGCTTGCGTAGATCGGCAGCAACAGCCCGAAGGTGCCAAGCGACACGCTCAGTGCCTGCCAGCGGATATCAGCGCCTGTGGCAGCGGCGGCGAAACCGAGCAGGCCGATCCAGCCCACCAGCAAGCCGGACCAGCATGACCACGCATGCCAGGTGCGGCCTTTCTCCTGCAACAGCAGGCGGCCGAGTACGACCAGCCCGAATGCCCATCCCAGCGCCGCCAGCAACAGGGCCAACCACATCCCGGGTTGCCAACCGCTGCTGGCGGTCAGCAGCGCGATCTGCGCGCCGAACAGTCCGCTACCAACGCCTGCGTATTGCCACCGCGGCAGTGCCGGCAATCCCATCCAGCGTGGGAATACGGTCAACAGGAAGCCGAAGATGAAACTGGGCAGCACTAGGTACTGCATCCACAGCCCATGCAGCCAGGCCGGCGGCACGGCGGGCACGGGCAGGGGGCTGCCCAGCTGCAACCCGGCCAGCCAGAGCGCCCACCAAGCCATCGCCAAGCCGAGATTGCAGACACCGATGAAGAACAGCAGCCGGTGTGGCGCATTGAATAGCTGCACGCGGGTCGTGAAAGTGTCCACGCAGCGAGTATCCGCCCCTTCGTCGCCGCCGGGACTGACCAATATCAAGGCCGGCGCCATCAGCAGAAAGCCGCGGCAAGCATCGCCAGATCAATGGTTGGCCGTAGCCCGGGTAAGCGCAGCGCACCCGGGGCGGTTGGTGCGGAGTGGGAGGGACGCCCAGATCCGTCGGCGTGGCGTTCGCACAGGAGTGAGCCACAGCACACATCGCGAGATTGAACGAAAGCCCGTAGCCCGGGTAAGCGCAGCGCACCCGGGGCAGTTGGTGCGGAGTGGGAGGGACGCCCAGATCCGTCGGCGTGGCGCTCACGCAGGAGCGAGCCACAGCACACATCGCGAGATTTAACCAAAGCCGTAGCCCGGGTAAGCGCAGCGCACCCGGGGCGGTTGGCGCGGATACGGATGCCCGGACCGCTCTTCCCGGGTGCGCTGCGCTTACCCGGGCTACGTTGCTGCGGGCGAGTGTGGTGCACCCTGGACGATAGTGGCCAGATCGTGATGGCAGGCAATCCGCCTGCCGCGGTGCGATGATGGAGCACGGGCGTAGCTGGCGTACCCTGCGGCCTGTGGGGGCTGATTGGCAGCGGGTCGACGCAACACGCCAGCGGCAAGTCATCTCTTCTTGCGGGGAAGCAGAAAGATGTTCCGGAGCAGCCTCGAAACAGCACCACTGGCACGCGGGTTCACCTTGATGGCATGGCTGCTGCTTGTGCTGTGCGCCTCGCTGCTGCTTGCACCTGCGCCGCTGCTGGCTGCGACCGAAGAAAGCACCGCTCAGGCGCAGGCCCCAGCGACGGTGCGCTATTACAACCGTGACATCCTGACCTTCCGCAGTGCGTTCATGGGGCGCTCGCCCTTGCAGCGGGCGCAGGTTGCCGAATTCAACATCAAGCGCATCGTCGACGAGCCGGGAACGCCCGGCGTCACCTTCAACGATACCGCCGCCGGTGTGATCCTGCTGCTCGGCGGGGAAGTCGTCACCCTCATCACGCCTGCCGATGTGGATACCGCGCAGGGCCAGAGTCTGGCCCAGGTACGCGAGGAGGTGCGCAGCCGGCTTGGCGAGGCGGTCGCCGCCGCCGAGCGCGAGCGTGCGCCGGGACGGGTGCTTCGCGGTGTGCTGCACAGCCTTGTCGCCACCGCACTGGCCGCCGCCTTGGCCTGGGTGATGGCCTGGCTGGCACGTCAGCTGCGGGCGGCGATGCTGGCCTGGGTGGGTAAAAAAGCCGGGACGTTGCGTAGCGTGCCGGTACGGCAGATGCTGCATGGGGCCAATGCGCTGGCCGACTGGTTGTCGCGCGCCTTGCTGCTGGTGGCGGTGCTGGTGCTGGCCGAGGAATGGCTGCGCTATGTATTCCATCAGTTCGACTACACCCAGCCGTGGGCAACGACGATGACGTTGTGGCTCGCTGCCCAGGCCAAAGCCTGGTTGTGGGCGGGGGTGGCGGCCATCCCGGGGCTGGTGACGGCGCTGATCATTTTCCTGCTGGCACGCCTGGCCAGCCAGATCATCGGCATCCTGTTCCGCGGCGTGCAGCATGGGCGTTTCCAGTTGTTCGGCATCGACCGCCAGTTGGCCGAACCCAGCCGCAAACTGATCGTCGCGGGCATCTGGCTGTTTGCGCTGGTGATGGCCTATCCCTATCTGCCCGGCTCGGGCAGTGATGCGTTCAAGGGCCTGACGGTGCTGCTGGGCGTGATGATCTCGCTGGGCGGATCGAGCATCGTCGGCCAGGCGGCGGCGGGTTTCACCCTGCTGTATTCAAGGACGATGTCGGTCGGCGATCTGGTCAAAGTGGCGGAGGTGGAAGGGCAGGTGATACAGATCGGTTTGTTCACCACCCGCATCCGCACCCTTACCGGGGTGGAGGTCAGCCTGCCCAACATGCATGTGCTCAGCGGCAAGCTGCTGAACTATTCGCGTGATCCGCAGGCGGCTGGCATGTGGCTGGAAACCGGCGTGACCATCGGCTATGACACGCCGTGGCGGCAGGTGCATCGGCTGCTGCTGGACGCGGCTGGCAGGACCGGGCATGTGCAGCACGCACCGCCTGCCTACGTGTTGCAGACCGCGCTCAACGACTTCTACGTAGGGGTTCACCCCCGTTTTCACGGACACTTACAAGAAGGCCGATCGAGGCCATGAGGAGTGTTCATGTCAAAGCGTCGCAAGTTCAGTGCCGAGTTCAAGCGTGGCGCGGTGGAGCAAGCCAGTCGGCCCGGTGTCAGCTGCGCCCAGGTGGCCCGTGAGCTGGGCATCCGCGACAGTCTGCTGACCCGCTGGAAGCGGGAGGCGGAGACGTTGGGGAAAGCCGCCTTTGCGGGTACCGGGAGCCCGCGTGACGAGGAGGTTGCCCGGCTCAAGCGCGAGTTGGCCAGGATCACCAAGGAGCGGGATTTTTTGCGCGCAGCGGCGACGTTCTTTGCCAAGGGATCATCCTGAGGTATCAGGTGATCGAACGTTGCCGCGATGAGTTTCCGATTCGCCTGATGTGCCGCTGCCTGCGGGTATCGACCAGTGGCTACTACGACTGGAGCAAGCGCCTGCCCAGCCCTCGTCAATGCGATAACGAGCGCTTGCTGGGCCGTATCCATGCGCTGCATCAGGACAGCCGGGGCACGCTGGGTGCCGGCCGCATGCAGGAAGATCTGGTCGAGGAAGGGCTGACGGCCAGTCGGAACCGGGTTGCCCGGCTGATGGCGTTGGCAGGCCTTCAAGGCTGGCCGCGCCCGAAACGGCGTGGTCAGTGCGCCCAACCGGCACTGACGCCGCCGTGCGTGCGCAACCTGCTGGAGCGTGATTTCAGCGCCCTGGAGCCGGAAACCAAGTGGGTGACTGACATTACCGAGATCAAGACCCAGCAGGCCAAACTGTATCTGTGTGTCGTGCTGGATCTGTTTGATCAGCGCATTGTGGGCTGGTCAATGCATCATCGGCAGGACCGGCAGATGGTGATCAGAGCGGTACAGATGACGGTTTGGCAACGGCAGGAGCGGCATCCGCTGATCCTGCACTCCGATCGCGGCAGCCAATTTCGTAGCGGTGATTACCAGGATTACCTGGCCGCCAATGGCCTGCTCTGCTCGATGAGTGCGGTGGGGCATTGTGGTGACAACGCCGCCTGCGAAGGCTTCTTTGGCCTGCTCAAACGCGAGCGGATATATCGCACAACGTATCCAACACTCGATGCCGCCAGGTCCGATGTGTTCGAATACATCGAGCGCCGCCACAATCCCAGGATGCGACGGCGCCGGGTCAAACAGGATCAGAAGTTTTCAGCCTTTTCCAAACAGTCCGTGATTTCGGGGTAGAACCCATCTGCTCGGCGATCTCCAGGGCGTCATCGACCTCTATACCTAGGTAACGCACGGTGCTCTCTAGCTTCGTATGCCCAAGCAATAGCTGAACCGCCCTGAGGTTTCGCGTCCGGCGGTAGATCAACGAAGCTTTGGTCCTGCGCATCGTGTGCGTGCCGTAGGAACCCGACTCGAGGCCAGCATCTTCTACCCAGCGATGGACGATGCGGGCGTACTGCCTCGTCGACAGGTGGGGCGAGTCCGAAATACGGCTTCTAAATAGAAAATCCGACTGCTTGAGCTCAGCGTGGGTGATCCAAGCCTGCACGGCCTCGCGAGTCGATTGGGTGATCTCGAACTGGACGGGTCGGCCGGTCTTCTGCTGCATCACGATGGCGCGGGATGCCATTTGACCGCTATGGGAAACATCCGATACCCGCAGCTTCACCAAGTCGCAGGCGCGTAGCTTGGAATCGATCGCCAGGTTGAAGAGGGCGAGGTCACGGACCTTGTGGCCGAGCTGAAGGCGAATGCGAATAGCCCAGATGTCTTTCAGCTTGAGCGGTGCCTTCTGCCCGATCAGCTTGCCCTTGTTCCAGGGCTCGTGGTGCTGATATGTGTGAAGAATTGCCATGCCCAACTCCTGATGAAGGGTTGGTCAGGCTTCTCCTACACCCAGAAGGAAGGCGTGATGCGACCCAAAGCGGACTCAGGCACGCAGCGCATCGACCACCAACCGGAACGCAGGTGATGGCTGCCTCCGACTGGGGTAATACAGGTGGTATCCAGGGAATGGCGGGCACCACCGCGCAAGCACCCGTACGAGTTCGCCCGATTCGAGGTGCGGCGCGAACTCGTCTTCGGGCAGGTAGGCGATGCCCAAGCCACCCAGCGCGGCCGCGACGATGTGGTGGCTGGCGTTGAAGATGACTTGCCCTTCCACGCGCACGTTCTGCTGCCGACCAGCCCGCTCGAACTCCCACACGTAGAGCCCGCCATGCGTCGGGAACCGGATATTGATGCAGCGATGCGCGACCAGGTCCCGTGGCGTCTTCGGCGGAGGATGCTTTTCCCAGTATGCGGGCGATGCGACTGCCGCCATGCGTAACCTGGGCCCGATCGGCACGGCGATCATGTCCTTGTCGATCTCCTCGCCCATCCGCACGCCGGCATCGAAACGATCCGCCACGATGTCCCGTAAGCCATAGGAGACATCGAACTCGATGTGGATGTCGGGGTACTGATGCATCAGCGGCGCGAGCTTCGGCAGCAACGTGGTGCGCAGCACGTGGTCGCCGCAGGTGATGCGTACCGTCCCGGCGGGTTTCTCGCGCAGTTCGGTAATGGCATCGAGCTCGGCCTCGATTTCGTCGAAGCGATGTCCAATCGCCCGCATCAGGCGCTCGCCGGCAGGCGTTGGTGCCACGCTGCGCGTGGTGCGGGTAAGCAGGCGGATCTGCATCCGCGCCTCCAGGCCGCTGATCGCCTGGCTAACGGCCGATTGGGTGACCCCCAATTGGGCGGCAGCACGCGTGAAGCTGCCCTCGCGCGCGACGGTGACGAAGGCAAGCAAATCGTTGAGGTTGCTCCTGGCCATGGAAGCCAGTGTGCCACACACATCAATTAGCAGAGCTAATGGATGCATTCAGTAATCAGTACCTAGTCGCTGAAGCGACGCGGCGCCAGACTGGCCGGGCAATGGTGGTCTTCCGACCACCGCCAGGAGACTCAAATGAAAGCATTCGCACTGTCCGCCGCGCTGATGTTGGCCTTGTCACCCCTTGCCGCCGGCGCCCAAGACGTCCCGACCTCAGGAGGAAAGACGATGGCGCTGACCCAGGACTGGGACAAGGTGTTCCCAAAGAGCGACCGGGTCGAGCACCGGAAGGTAACGTTCAAGAACCGCTACGGCATCACGCTGGCGGCCGACCTGTACCAGCCGAAGAACGCCAGCGGCAAGCTGGCGGCGATCGCGGTGGGTGGCCCCTTCGGCGCGGTGAAGGAACAGTCGTCCGGCCTGTATGCGCAAACGATGGCCGAACGCGGTTTCGTCACCCTGGCGTTCGATCCGTCCTACACCGGCGAAAGCGGCGGTGAGCCGCGCAATGTCGCCTCTCCCGACATCAATACCGAAGATTTCAGCGCCGCCATCGATTTCCTCGGACTGCAAGCCAACGTCGACCGCGAGCGCATCGGCATCCTCGGCATCTGCGGCTGGGGCGGCATGGCGCTCAATGCCGCCGCCGTGGACAAGCGCGTCAAGGCCGTCGCGACCAGCACCATGTACGACATGACGCGCGTCATGTCCAAGGGCTACAACGACAGCGTGACCCTCGAGCAGCGCACGCAAACCCTGGAGCAGCTGAGCCGGCAGCGTTGGCAGGACGCGGAGAAAGGCGCTCCCGCGCATGGTCCGGCCATGAACGAGCTGAAAGGCGGCGAAGCGCAATTTCTGGTGGACTACCACGACTACTACAAGACGCCGCGCGGCTTCCATCCGCGGTCCGTCAATTCGAACGGCTCGTGGACCGTCACCAACCCGCTGTCGTTCATGAACATGCCGCTGCTGACTTACATCAACGAGATCGCGCCGCGCCCGATCCTATTCATCCATGGCGAAAAGGCCCACTCTCGCTACTTCAGCGATACCGCCTACGCGGCCGCGGCGCAGCCGAAGGAGCTGATGATCATCCCGGACGCGAACCACACGGACCTGTACGACCGCGTGGACGTGATTCCGTTTGACAAGCTGACGGCCTTCTTCC
Source organism: Stenotrophomonas sp. GD03654 (assembly GCF_029845105.1). Lineage (NCBI taxonomy): Bacteria > Pseudomonadati > Pseudomonadota > Gammaproteobacteria > Lysobacterales > Lysobacteraceae > Stenotrophomonas > Stenotrophomonas sp. GD03654. Next base: position 38,658 of record NZ_JAOCLC010000045.1, read on the forward strand.
GGCAGAACCTGGCCGCGCAATGACCACGTTGATGGACGTTCCGGCAGTCACCGGCCAATACGAGGCCACGGCGCGCCCCGCCCACTGGGGCGGTGTGCTCGCCATGACGCTGTGCGTGTTCGCGCTGATCGCGTCGGAGTTCATGCCCGTGAGCCTGCTGACGCCGATGGCCGCCGACCTGCACGTCAGCGAAGGGCTGGCGGGCTATGGCATCGCCATCTCCGGCGCGTTCGCAGTGATCACCAGCCTGTCGATTTCCACGCTGGCCGGCAGCATGAACCGCAAAACCCTGCTGCTGGCGCTGACCGGACTGATGGCCGTGTCCGGTGCGGTGGTCGCGCTGGCGCCGAACTATGTCGTCTACCTGGCGGGACGCGCACTGATCGGCGTGGTGATCGGCGGTTTCTGGTCGATGTCGGCCGCCACCGCGATACGTCTGGTGCCGACCGCGCAGGTGCCGCGCGCGTTGGCAGTCTTCAATGGCGGCAACGCGTTGGCGACCGTGATCGCGGCGCCGCTGGGCAGTCACTTGGGTTCGGTGGTCGGCTGGCGCGGCGCCTTCTTCTGCCTGATCCCGGTGGCTGCCGTCGCCTTCATCTGGCAGTGGATCAGCTTGCCGTCCATGGCCGCCGAGCGCGCCGACGGCTCCGGCAATGTATTCCGTCTGTTCAAGCGTCGCACCGTGGTGCTTGGGATGGCCGCCTGCGGTGCGTTCTTCATGGGGCAGTTCACGCTGTTCACGTATGTGCGGCCCTTCCTGGAAACGGTGACTCGCGTGGATGTGTCCACGCTGTCCCTGATCCTGCTCGCGATCGGGATCGCCGGCTTCATCGGTACGGCGATGATTGGCACCTTCCTCAAGGGGGGCCTGTATCGCATCCTGATCGTCATTCCTGTTCTGATGGCGGCAATCGCGCTCGCGTTGATCCCCTTGGGTGCTTGGATGTGGCCAGTTGCAGTTCTCTTCGCGTTGTGGGGACTTCTGGCCACTGCGGCACCCGTCGGCTGGTGGAGCTGGATCGCGGATGCGATGCCGGAGGAGGATGCCGAAGCCGGTGGCGGCCTGATGGTCGCCGTGATCCAGTTGGCGATCGCATTGGGCTCCACCGTGGGCGGGATGTTGTTCGACGGCAGCGGCTACCGAAGCACGTTCGTGGCGAGCGCAGTGGTTCTTCTGCTCGGTGCCTTCCTGACGTTGCTGACGTCGCGCGCGTCGGCCGGACGGGCCGCTTGAGCAATGGTTAATAGGCGGCCCCTCGCGTTTAACGATGCTCGTTCCACATTGCGGCTGTTGCGGCAAGCGAGCCTGCTGGTGCTCGGCCTGTTGATACTGGGAGGCTGCAATGCCAGTGAGCGAAAGGAACCTGTCGGGAATGTTCAAGAGGTCATCGAAGTACCTGCCACACAGGAGAGAGCCCGCATGTGGATGACCATCGGCGAACATCGCTTCTCTATCACGTTGGCGGATACCGATGCCGCGCGGGCATTCGCGGCCCGGCTCCCCTTGACATTTGAGATGGCCGAGCTCAACGGCAACGAGAAACACGTCGACTTGCCGCAAGCATTGCCCACCGATGCAAGCCATCCCGGCACGATCCGGAACGGCGATCTGATGCTCTATGGCTCGAAGACCGTGGTCCTCTTCTACGAGACCTTCCGTTCATCCTATTCCTATACCCCGCTGGGACACGTGAACGATCCCCATGATCTAGGACGGGTGCTTGGCCATCGTAGTAGTCGAGTGGCCTTTTCAGAATGACCGCTTCTGGCCGAAAGCGGACATCGGTGCCATGCCAAGAGTCCAACTGGCTGGCTGCTGTGACCACTTCGTTTGGCGGCGCTGTCCAACTGCTTGGTTGTTAGTAGCATGACCTGAGCAGGAACCGATGGGTCGCTACACTAGCCGAGGCCGGGGTCGAACTGTCGGCGGGCAGCGTGCACGATAGCTATGGCAGCACGCTGGCCGAGACGACCAATGGGCTGTACAAGGCCGAGGTGATCCATCGGCATTCGTGGCGCAATCGCGATCAGGTGGAGCTGGCCCCACGCTGGACTGGGTGTACTGGTACAACCACCAATGACTGCTGGGGCCGATCGGGAACATCCCGCCAGCGGAAGCCGAAGCGGCTTACTATCGGCAGCAAGCCGGTCAGGCCAAAGCGGCCTGACTCAAACCAAATGGCCTCCAAGAAAGTCGGGGCGGTTCAATGCCTGTTTTGCATCGACGTGAGGCTTTGTTGCATCTTCGGTCCGCCCAATTGGCTGGAGCGGTTGATCAGTGCGTCCCGTACTTGCAGCTCCGTTACCTGCCGTTCGAAGGTGCAGCGCCGCCGCAGTCGGCCTGTACCAGGAACGTTGCTGGTGGGTTGGGTGCCAGCTTGGCATTGAGATCCAAGCGATCCTCTTCCCGGAAGAAGTCTTCAGCAGGACTGGGGAAGCCGCAGGCGGCAGTGCTACCGAGAACGGGTAGAGGTAGGGACGATGAGGCGTCCCGGACAGGCCAGACTGTCACAGGCAAGGTTTTCATGGGCGTCGATGGCCAAAGCCGTGAGCTGTGGCGCGATGGGAGTTGTGTTAGTAATATTACTACTTCCCATCTGCCCGTCTGTCCACCCCATCCTAGTGAGATGGGGGTAGAGCCCTGTTCAACTTGTCGTGGGAGATCCAGAGATTGAGTCGAGGCCGGATGTCTTGAACACTATTCGTGTCGGTCTATGGGCTGACTGGAGCAGTCCGGAGCAGGTCTGGGGAGGATGAAATCAGCCCATGCCTGCATCATGGGGCGTCGTTGCTCCAGCAGATCGGTGCGGTGATAGGCAGCTTCGACCTTGTTTTGGACAGTGTGGGCCAGCGCGCGTTCAGCAAGATCCCGAGCATAGCCTTCCTCGCTGCACCAGTCGCGAAAGCTTGACCGGAAGCCGTGCGCGGTGGCTGTCCGCTTGTCGCTATCGCTGTGGGCCTTCAGGCGGCGCAATAGCGCAGTTAGGGTCATGTCCGAGAGGACTGTTCGGGACTGGATCGATGGGAAGACCAGATGATCGTGCTTCCCTGCCTGTACCTGCAGCAAAGTGATGGCTTGTTCAGAGAGTGGGACACGATGGGTCTGGCTGGCTTTCATGCGATCGGCAGGAATGATCCAGACTTTGTTGCGCAAATTGAACTCATCCCAAGTCATTCCCCTGACTTCGCCAGAGCGCGCAGCGGTCAAGATCAAAAACAGCAGCGCACGTTTGGTGACATCTAGCTCGTTTGTATCCGCCAGTCTGGTTTTGACAAACGCCGGGATGTCGGCCCAAGGCATGGCCGGTTGATGCTCTTGTCTGACCGTCTTGCTGGGTTGTACCGGTAGCAGATGGGTGACTACATCCACGGGGTTGGCTTGGTTGAACCCGTGTGCCCAGCCCCAGGCCATCACGGCATGCAAACGCTGCTTTACCCTGGAAGCGGTCTCTGCTTTTTCCAGCCAGATCGGGCGCAAGACATCGGCCATATGACGAGGCTGAAGTTGATCCATCGGTAGGGAGCCGATCTTGGGGAAGGCGTACTCGGTAAGCGTGTTGATCCACTGCTGGGCGTGCTTGGCATTCTTCCACCCTGGCTTGAGTTCGGCATGTACCTGTTCTGCCGCCTCTTGGAAGGTTGGCATCACGGGTGCAGCAACTGCGGGCGCCTTGGTCGCCAGGGGATCTTGCCCAAGTGCAATCTCTTCGCGCATTTCGCGAGCCAGCTTGCCGGCAAGGGCGATGCTCACATGCGGGTAGCTGCCGAGGCCTGCATTGCGGCGTTTGCCAGTGGTAGGGCTCACGTAGCGTAGGACCCACTTACCTTGCCCCTTCTTTGTGCGTGAAGGATGCAGGCTTAGGCCGGGGACTCCGCCGTGTGGCAGTGCTGTGCTCCCGGGAGTGGTGCTTCTGGCTTTGATGTCGGTAAGCAGTGCCATGGGTGTCTGGTATGCCATCTGGTATGCCATCCAGTATGCCATCTGGTATGCCATTTCGCGTTGGGTGGTGATGGGTGTTGCTGGACGGTGCTGGATGACGTCACTTGTAAGCCATTGAAAATAAATGGCAAATATATGTTATTTGCGATGCCGCTGGATTTCCTTGGACGGATCTATG